>NZ_JBEXRZ010000053.1:0-39876 GCF_040613325.1 Streptomyces sp. NPDC006283
GACAGTTCACGCCGGGCACGGGACACCACGGCGCGGCCCTCGGCACTGTCGAGTTCCGACAGGGGGTAGCGGGCGGTGTCGACCCCCCGCCCCGGGGCCCCGTCAGGCCCCGGGGCGGCGGCACGAAGGCCGCCCGTCACTTCCCGAGCCACGCCTTCCACGTCGGCTCGTTCGCCTTCACCCACTTCTCCGCGGCCTCCTGCGGCGAGAGATTCTCCTCGGCGATCATCATCGCGACGTCGTTCTGCTGCTCGGTGGTCCACTTGAAGTTCTTCAGGAACCGGGCCGCCTCGCCTCCGTTCTCGGCGAAGCGCGTGTTGAGGAACTTCTGGAGCGGCGTGTGCGGGTAGGCGCAGGCAACCTTCTTGGGGTCGGCGTCGCAGCCCTCCTTGTACGCGGGCAGCTTCACCTCCGTCATCGGCACCTTCTCGAACAGCCACTGCGGCTTGTACCAGTAGCTGAGGAACGGCTTCTTCTCCTTGGCGAACTGCTTGATCTGGGTGATCTGCGCCGCCTCGGAGCCGGCGAAGACGACCTGGTAGTCGAGGTCGAGATTGTCCACCAGCGCCTTGTCGTTGGTGACGTACGACGGCGAACCGTCGAGCAGCTGGCCCTTGCCGCCGCTCTCCGCCGTGCGGAGCTGGTCGGCGTACTTGTTCAGGTTCTTCCAGTCGGTGACGTCCGGATGCTCGTCGGCGAAGTACTTCGGGACGAACCAGCCGATGTGGCCGGTCACTCCGAGGTCGCCGGCGGCGGCGATCGTCTTCTTGTCCTTGACGTACCGCTGCTCCTGCTCCGGGTGGCCCCAGTCCTCCAGGATGGCGTCCACCCGCCCCTGGCTGAGCGCGTCCCAGGCGGGCACCTCGTCGATCTGGACGGTGTCGACCCGGTAGCCCAGTTCGTGTTCCAGGAGGTACTGGGCGACGGCGGTGTTCGCCTGCGCGCCGACCCAGGACTGCACGGAGAGCGTGACGGTCTTCGCGCCCTGCGCGCCGGCGTACGGGGAGGCCTGACGGGTCATGTCGGCAGCACCGCAGCCGGTGACGGCCATCAGTCCGACGGCGGCCGCCAAGGCGGTGATACGAGTGCGAGCCATGTCAGGCCCCCTTTCCTGCGCGGCGCTGCGTCGGCTGCGTGACCCGGTCGAGCATCAGTCCGAGGCAGACGATCGCCGCGCCCGCGACCAGTCCGGTCGCAAGGTCGCCCTGGGCGAGGCCGAACACCACGTCGTAGCCGAGCGCCCCGCCGCCGACCAGGCCGCCGATGATGACGACGGCGAGGACAAGAACGACGCCCTGGTTGACCGCGAGCAGCAGCGCGGGCCGGGCGAGCGGCAGTTGGACGCCCAGCAGCTGCTGCCTTCCGGTCGCGCCGAGCGAGCGTGACGACTCCATGGCGACGGGGTCGACGGCGCGCATGCCCTGGGTCGTGATGCGCACGACGGCGGGCAGCGCGTACACGACGGCGGCTGCCACCGCCGGGGAACGCCCCACGCCGAACAGTGCGACCACGGGGATGAGGTACACGAACTGCGGCATGGTCTGGAAGACGTCCAGGACCGGGCGCAGCAGCCGTTCGAGCCGGGTGCTGCGGGCGGCGGCGATTCCGACGGCGAAGCCGATGACGAGGGTGACGGCGACCGCGGCGAGCACCTGCGAGAGCGTGTTCAGCGCAGGGGCCCACACGCCGAGGACGCCGATGGCGGCCATCGCGAGGACGGCGGTCAGCGCGGTGCGCCAGGTGCCGATGAGCAGCGCCGACGCGCCCACCAGAAGCAGGACCGCCCACCAGGGCAGCCACAGCAGTCCGTCGCGCACCGGGTCGAGCACCCAGGTGGTGAAGTGGGCGGCCCAGTCGGCGGTGCCGCCGACGAGCGGCACGCCGGAATAGAGGTGGGCCGTCATCCAGTCGACGGCCCTGTTGACGGGCTCGGCGATGGGGACGGTCCAGGTGTCGGGCCAGCTGAGCCGGCCGGCGAGGCGGCCGGCGACCGCGACGGCGGCAATTCCGGCAGCGGCAACGGCCCAGCCGAGCCGCCGGGACCGTCCGCTGTCGGGGCCGGCGTCGCCGAGCCGCGCCCCGGCAGCTGCCGTGACCCGGTCGAGGACGACGGCGAGCAGCACGATCGGTATGCCGGCGGCGAGGGCGGCGCCCACGTCGACGGAGGCGAGCGCCTGGTAGACGCGGTCGCCGAGGCCGCCCGCGCCGATGACGGACGCGATCACGGCCATGGACAGCGCCATCATGATCGACTGGTTGAGGCCGAGGAGCAGCTCCTTGCGGGCCAGCGGCAGCCGGGCGGTCAGCAGCCGCTGCCTGCCGGTGGCGCCGAGCGACGCGGCCGCCTCCAGCACGCCCGCGTCCGCGTCGCGCAGGCCGAGCGCGGTGAGCCGGGCCATCGGCGGCGCCGCGTACACGACCGTCGCGAGGACGGCCGCCGGCACGCCGATGCCGAAGACGAGGACGACGGGCAGCAGATACGCGAAGGCCGGCAGCACCTGCATGGTGTCGAGGACGGGCCTCAGGGCCCGGTACGTGCGGTCGGAGAGCCCCGCGGCGAGACCCAGCACGGCGCCGAGCACGACGGACGCGGCAACGGCGACGACCATCAGCGCGAGCGTCTGCATGGTCGGCACCCACATGCCGAGCAGGCCGCAGAAGGCGAACGCGGCGACGGCGGTCAGCGCGAGCCGGAGCCCCGCGACACGCCAGGCGACGAGCCCGGCGGCGGCGGTGACGCCGGCCCAGCCGACGGCGAGCAGCACCAAGTAGACGGCGCGCACGGACAGCACCACGACGTTGCTGATGTGCCCGAAGAAGTAGAGGAAGACGGGGTGGCTGTCGCGGTTGTCGACGATCCAGTCACTGGCCTCGCCGAGCGGCCCGGACAGGTCGACGCTCAGCGCCCCGGGCCAGGCCCCGCCGCCGAGAAGGACGGCTCCGAGCACGAGCAGCACGGCGGCGCCCGCGCCGATGAGCGCGGTGCGGTGCCGCCGGAGCGCGTCGAGCGCACCGGGCCGGGAAAGGGGCGCGGCGGTCTTGGTCCGCGCGGTGACCGTGGCGGTCATCGGCCCCACCGCCCCGTGTGCGGCGCGGTGGCACCCGGCGGCGACAACGTCATGGACGTACGCATCAGGCGGCCTCCTTCACGACCGGGAGGCCCGCGACGACGCCCAGCAGGCTCGCGTGGTCCACGACGCCGAGGCAGCGGCCGTCCTGGATCACGCGTGCGCTCTGGCCGGTGCGCGCCACGGCCTCGATCGCCTCCGACACCGTCGCGTCCGGGGCGAGCGCCGGGCCCGCCTCCGCTTCGGACGCCTCGGCGGCCCGCATGGCGCTGCGGACGGTCATGACCTGCTCACGCGGCACGTCGCGTACGAAGTCCCGCACATACGCGTCGGCCGGCTCGCCCACGATTTCCTCGGGAGTGCCGAGCTGGACGATCCTGCCGTCCCGCATCAGCGCGATCCGGTCGCCGAGCTTGAGCGCCTCGTTCAGGTCGTGCGTGATGAAGACCATCGTGCGGCCCTCCTCGCGGTGCAGCCGTACGACCTCCTCCTGCATGTCGCGCCGGATGAGCGGGTCGAGCGCGCTGAACGGCTCGTCGAACAGCAGCACTTCCGGGTCGACGGCGAGGGCGCGGGCCAGCCCGACGCGCTGCTGCTGCCCGCCGGACAGCTGGCCGGGGCGGCGTGACTCCATGCCCTCCAGGCCGACCTTGGTGACGAACTCCGCCGCGCGCCTGCGCCGCTCCGCGCGGCCGACGCCCTGGATCTCGAGCCCGTAGGCGACGTTGTCGAGGACCGAGCGGTGCGGCAGCAGCCCGAAGTGCTGGAACACCATGGACGCGCGGTGCCGGCGCAGTTCGCGCAGGCGCCCTGCGTCCATCGACAGCACGTCCTCGCCGTCGATGGCGATCGAGCCGGACGTCGGCTCGATGAGCCTCGTCAGGCAGCGCACCAGCGTCGACTTTCCGGAGCCGGACAGACCCATGACGACGAAGACCTCGCCCTTGCGGACGTCGAAGGAGACGTCGCGCACGGCGGCGGTGCACCCGGTGCGGCTGCGCAGTTCGGTCGCGTCGAGGGCTTCGAACTCGGGGTTCGAGGGCACCCGGTCGGCCTTCGGACCGAAGACCTTCCACAGGTCGCGTACGGAGAAGACAGGCGGCGGCGGAGTACTCATCAGGCATTACCTCCCAGCAGGTCCGCGCATTTCTCCCCGACCATCAGCACGCCGATCATCGGGTTGACGGCCGTCATCGTCGGGAAGACGGACGCGTCGGCGATCCGGATGCCGTCGAGGCCCCGGATCTTCAAGTCAGGTGCGACGACGGCGAGTTCGTCGTCGACCGCACCCATCCGGCAGGTACCGGCCGGGTGGTAGACGGTGTGCGCGACCTTGCGCGCGTACTCGCTGATCTCCTCGTCGGAGGTGACCTCGGGCCCCGGGCAGACCTCGCGCTTCAGCCAGCCGGCGAGCGGCTCGCGCGCCGCGATCTCGCGCGCCAGCCTGATGCCGTCGACGAGGGTGCGGCCGTCGTAGTCGTCCTCGTCCGTGAAATACCGGAAGTCCAGCGCCGGCTTCACCTCGGGGTCGGCGCTGGTCAGGTACAGCCGGCCGCGGCTGCGGGGCTTGGGGATGTTCGGGGTCATCGACACACCGTGCGCGGGCCGTTCGTAGCCGAGGCGCTCCGGGTTGTCGGTGAAGGGGATCTGGTAGAAGTGGAACATCAGGTCGGGGCCTGCGGAGGTGGGATCCCGCCGTACGAAGAGCCCGGCGTCGCTGTCCATCGCGGAGTTCTCCGGGATGGGCCCGTGGGTCTCCCAGACGATGACCGACTCCGGGTGGTCGAGCAGGTTCTCGCCGACGCCCGGCAGATCGTGGACGACGGGTATGCCGAGTTCCTCCAGATCGGCACGCGGTCCGATGCCGGAGTGCATCAGCAGCCGGGGCGTGTCGACGGCGCCCGCGCAGACGAGCACCTCGCGGCGGGCGCGTACGACCCGCTCCTCGCCGTCCTTGGCGCGCACGTGCACGCCGGTCGCCCGGGTGCCGTCCAGCTCGAGCCGGAACGCCCAGGTCTCCAGCGCGATGTGGAGGTTGGGCCGGTCCAGGAAGGGGTGCAGATAGGCGACCGACGCCGAGGAGCGTTTGTTGTTCTCCGGGTGGTAGGCGAGGTCGAAGAAGCCGACGCCTTCGTGGAAGGGCTTCTTGTTGAAGCTTTCGATCCGCGGCACCTCGAGCGCGGTCTGCGCGGCGTCCACGAAGTCACGGGCGATGGCGTTCCGGTCCGCCTCGTCGACGGGGACGACGTTGTTGCGCAGCTTCGCGAAGTACGGGTCCATGGCTGCCGCGTCCCAGCCGTCGGCGCCGGCCTCGGCCCACTCGTCCCAGTCGGACGGCAGCGGTTTGAAGGCGATGAGCGTGTTGTGCGAGGAACAGCCGCCGAGCACCCGTGCGCGGCTGTGCCGGATGTGCGAGTTGCCGCGGGGCTGCTCCGTGGTCGGGTAGTCGTAGTCGAGCTCGCCGCCGAGCAGTCCCATCCAGCGGCGCAGGGTCAGTACGTCGTCGCGGCCTACGTCGCTCGGGCCGCCCTCGATGACGGCGACGGTGACGTCGGGGTCCTCGGTGAGGCGGGAGGCGATCACGGAACCGGCGGTGCCGCCTCCGACGACGACATAGTCGTACTCGTGGATGTGGTCGGTCATGGTGCGTTCTTCCTCGACTCGGCGACTCAGCCCGCGAACCAGCGCACGGGGCGCGGGGCAAGGTTCTGGTAGATGTGCTTAACCTCGCGGTATTCGGCGAGCCCGGCGGGGCCCAGCTCACGGCCGATGCCCGACCTGCCGAAGCCGCCCCACTCCGCCTGCGGCAGATACGGGTGGAAGTCGTTGATCCAGACGGTGCCGTGCCGCATCCGCCCGGCCATCCGGCGCGCCCGGCCGGCGTCGGCGGTCCATACGGCGCCGGCGAGACCGTACTCGGTGTCGTTGGCGAGCGCGAGGGCCTCGTCCTCGGTACGGAAGGTCTCGACGGTCAGCACCGGGCCGAAGATCTCCTCGCGGACCACGCGCATCGAGCGGTGGCAGTGGTCGAGGACGGTGGGCCGGTAGAAGTAGCCGGGCCCCTCCGGCTTCTCGCCGCCCGCCCGCAGCTCCGCGCCTTCGCCGAGCGCGGAGGCGACGAAGTCCTCGGTCCTGGCGAGCTGCTGCGCGGAGACCAGCGGGCCGCACTCGACGCCCTCCTCGGAGCCGCGGCCGAGGCGGATCTTCTCGGCCCTGCGTGCCAGCTCGGCGACGAACCTCTCGCGCAGCGATTCCTCGATGATGAGCCGCGATCCGGCGGAGCAGACCTGACCGCTGTGGATGAAGGCCGCGTTCAGCGCCTGGTCGACGGCGGTGTCGAAGCTCTCCGGCGTGGTGCACGCGTCGGCGAAGACGACGTTCGGGTTCTTGCCGCCGAGTTCGAGGGCGACCTTCTTGACGCTGTCGGCGGCGGCGCGGGCGACCTTCGTACCGCTGACGAGCCCGCCGGTGAAGGACACGAGGTCCACGTCGGGGTGCTCGGCCAGGCGCGCCCCGACCTGGTCGCCGGGGCCGGTGACGATGTTCGCGGCGCCGGGGGGCAGCCCGGCCTCCATCAGCAAATCGATCAGGGCGACCGTGGTCAGCGGCGTGATCTCACTGGGCTTGATCACAAAGGTATTGCCCGCGGCGAGGGCCGGGGCAATCTTCCAACTCGCCTGAAGGAGTGGATAGTTCCACGGCGTGATCAACGCGCAGACGCCGACCGGCTCGTGCACGACGACACTGTGGATCTCGTCGGAACCGGCGTCGACGACGCGGCCGCCGCTCTCGTTCGTGACCAGGTCGGCGAAGTACAGGAACGCGTCGCGGACGCAGTCGACGTCGACGCGGCCTTCTTCGAGGGTCTTGCCGGCGTCCTGGCTCTCCAGCGCGCCGAGCTTCTCCCTGTCCCGCTCCAGCAGCGCGGCGACGCGACGCAGCAGGGCGGCCCGCTCGGCGACCGGGGTACGCGGCCAGGTGCCGTCGTCGAAGGCGGCACGCGCGCAATCGACGGCGTCATCGGTGTCGGCGACGCCGCCCTCGGCCACGACGGCGAAGACGCTCCCGTCCACCGGGTCGATGATGTCGCGCGTGGCGCCGGAGACGGCGAATCGCCACTCTCCGCCCACATGAATGGTCTGCTGTACTGCCGACACGTCCTGTTTGGCCTTTCGTTCCCGTTTTGTACCGCACCGGTCACCCACCCCGGCGATCTGGCTGCCTGCCCGGAAGACCGACAACCATGCGCAACGGTTAACGGAATGTGTCCACGCTCACTCCGGGCGACGCCCGGCATCACCCTTGTCCGCGGCTGTCACGCACCGGGTCGCGCGTCACGCAGAGTGTCCGCGACGGGATTGGAGCCCCGCCCCCATGCCGCGCGATCATGCTGCCCTACGGCCGCTCTAGGCTTTCGTCATGGCCACGACCTTCAACGCCCCGTTCCTCCGCGTCACCGAGCAGCACGCCGCCTGGGGCGCCGAACAACTCGAGAGGTTCAACGAGTTCATGCCCACCGGTGAGTGGAGCGCCGACCTCGGTCGGTGCCTGTACCGGCAGGCCGGTCGTGAGCTGCGGATCTCGCTGCTCGGAACGTTCGACGTGAGCGACCGGTCGTGGCTGTGGGCCTGGGCGAACCCCGGCTTCCAGGGCTCACCCGTAGCCCGCGCCGCGGAGCAGCTCAGGGAGTACGGGCAGGCGCACGGACTGAGCGAGTTCACCGACGAACTCGTGCAGCTCGCCGGCCACGAGGACCCGCGGCGCGCGGCGGAGACCCTCGCCTTCTCAGCGATGGGCGTGCTCGGCGCGGCCGGCTACATAGGCGTGCAGGCGAGCCCCGACGCCCGTGCGTACATGGTCCCCGAGGATCCACAGGTCCCCCGTGCCGAGCCCGACGCCATCACGCTGCCGCGTGTCCTGCTCACCGGGGCGGGCCTTCTGGGCGGCTCGGCACGGCGGGTCGTCGCCGGATACTTCGCTCGCCACGACCTGCCGCAGCGGGAGGCGGAGGACCGCATGAGCGCCGGGCTCCCCAACGGAGGCACGGTCGACGTACTCTTCGACGACCTCGACCGCATCGCCTCGGTGCACGTCAACTCCGGGGCGCCCGCCCCTGACCGGCCAGGTCCCGCCTAGCACCCGCATGCCCGAGCGCGGCGCCCGCAGCGATCACCGCGAGGAACAGCAGCGCGGTGATCGCCGGGTTCACGAAGGCGGGGACGAAGTCGTACGTGTAGCCGTCCGACCACCGGCAGACCGAGCTCACCGGGAACAGGCTGTCCTGCATCCTCTCCAGGTTCGGCCTGTCCACCGACGAGGAGTACCCGTACCGCTGTGCCGCGCAGGTGTACCACTCGTTCTCGAGGCGGATGTAGCACAGGAGGCCGTACAGGTAGATCGCCAGCGCGACCGACACACACACCAGTGAGGCGTCCCGAAGCGTCCCCGCAAGGGTCGGTGCGCCGAAACGGCCGCGGGCGGCGAACGCCGGGAACAGATACGCGCACAGCGTGATCAGAACCAGCACGCCCAGGATCACGATCCCGAAGGCGGCCACCGCGTTCTGGCCGGTGTCCGTGGCCAGTTGGACGGTTCCGGCGCCAACCGGGTCATGAGTCGTGCTGGTCGCAAGCATGCGCCCCATCATGCGACATCCGCGCCCGGGCCGCCGCAAGCTCCTCCCAGTGACGCAGCAACGCCCGGCACACCCGGGCCAGTTGCTCGGCCCGCCGCCGCGGCCCGGAGCCCACCACCCCGTGTCCCCCGCGCCCTGGGAGGCGTTCGTCGCGTACGCCGCGGCCGATCGGCGCCCCCGCTGAGGCGAACCCGCAGGTCGCACCGGATTCGGGGTTTCCAGAATCCGGTGCCCCGCAGGGCTCGGACCCCGCAGCCCCCTCAAAGGACTCCGGCCCGCAGATCGCCCGTGCGCTCGCCTCCGCGCTGCCCGCGGGCACTCTGTACCGGCCGGCCCGCCTCCTCGCCTACCGCCTCGCGAACTGGCTGCCACCCGAGCTGCCGAAGCTCTCCGCGCCGGAAGGGGTGGTCCCGCTCCAGGAGTGCGAGGGCTGCGCCCGCCCCTTCAGATCGACGACACCCGGCAACTGCCGCGAGTGCCGCCGGTCTGACGCCATGGACGCCGATGCGGCCGGACAGTGCACCTGACGTGCCCCGTCCGACGGCTGGCGCCGGGCCGGGCCGCGAGCAGCTCGGCGTGCACGATCCGGCCATGGACCGCCGGCCGAAGGAACTGACCCGCCTGCCGGCTCGTCCAACTGATCAAGGACCGACCGAGGGGAACACGCATGGCAGTCACTCTGGGCGAAGAGATCATGTTGCTGTCGCTGGACGACGAGTCCGGCGCGGCGAAGGACCGGCAGTCCGCCGGGTGGGCAGTGGCGGGCGGCATCCTGCTCGAGCTCGTCCTGGCCGGGCGCGTCTCGGTGGCCGACGAGCGGATCCGGATCACGGACGGCACCCCCACCGGCACCCCGCTCCTGGACCACCGCCTGGAGCAGCTCGCCGCCTGGGCGGCCCGGAGCGGTAAGCCCCGGAAAGTCACCGACTGGCTGACGAAGGACCATTCCAAGGCCGTCGGCGCCACGATCGACAGCCTGCGCGAGCGCGGACTGGTGGCCGAGGAGCAGCACAAGGTGCTGGGCCTGTTCCCGGTGCGGCGCTACCCGGAGGCGGACGGTTCGGTCGAGCGCGAGCTGCGGGAACGCCTGGCCGCCGTGGTCCTCCACGACGCCACCCCTGACGACCGCACGGCGGGCCTCATCGCTGTGATCCACTCCGCGAAGCTGCACCGCATCGCGTTCCCGGACGTACCGCGCAAGCAGATCATCCCGCGAATGATGGAGATCGCCGACGGCCAGTGGGCGGGCGACAGCGTCCGTGACGCGATCCGCAACATGCAGGCGGCGATGGTCGCGGTCACCGTGGCGACGACGGTCGCCGTCGCGGGCTGAACCCGCGGTGCCGCCGCATGTCCGGCGGCGGCCACCGGGGATACGAGGCCGTCGGCTGCCGGGGCTCACCCCGGCAGCCCGCTCACGTCGCCCTGCGCCCTCCGAAGGCGGCCAGGGTGCGCTCCAGCATCGGCATCGCGCGGATCGTCCGCCGGGAGCGGATCAGCGCGTCCCACGCGGGCTCGAACTTCTTCCAGCCGCCCGCGTACGCGAGGTGGCGCAGCCGCTCGTGCGTGCCGGGCTGGGCGGCGGCCCCGCGCCAGATGTTGGACCAGCGGTAGAAGTCGCGGTACGCGCGCCAGTAGCCGTCCTCCAGCTCTTCGGGGGTCATGCCCTTGGGGCGGTAGACGACATGGCGGGTGTCGTAGAGGTCCCAGTCGCGGTGCACGATCCGGTCCTCCGCCACCATCTGCTTCCACAGTCCGGTGGACGGATACGGCGTCATGATGTGGAACGTCGCCGTCTCGATGCCCTGCTCGACGGCCCACTCCACCGTGCGGTCGAAGACGTCCGGGCCGTCCTGGTCGAGACCGAAGACGAAGCTGGCGTTGACCATGACGCCGGCGTCGTGCAGGCGGCGGACCGCCGCGTCGTAGTCCTTGCCGATGTTCTGGTTCTTGCGCCGCTCCGCGAGGTTCGCGTCGTTGACGGTCTCGAAGCCCACGAACAGGCTGCGCAGGCCCGCCTCCACCGCCCGCTCCAACAAGCCGGGCCGCAGTACGGAGTTGACCGTCCCGGCCGCCTGCCAGAGACGGCCCATTCCCTTCATCCCGTCGAACAGGGCCTCCGCGAAACGTCGGTTGCCCAGCAGATGGTCGTCGAGGAAGTAGAGATGACGGCCGGGCAGCCGGTCGATCTCGGAGAGCGCGTCGTCGACGGTCTGCGTGTAGAAGGACTTGCCGCCCTCGAAGAACGCGTCCTTGTAGCAGAAGTCGCAGTGGTGCGGACAGCCGCGCGAGACGACGATCGAGTTGGGGACCAGGTACAGGTGACGCTTGATCAGGTCGCGGCGGACGGGCGGCAGGCCGACGAGCGTGCGCTGCGCCGTGGAGTCGTAGCGCTTCGCGGGAACGCCGTCCCGGAAGTCCTTCAGGAAGAGAGGCCACTGCTCCTCCCCCGGCCCCGTGAAGACCGTGTCGGCGTGCTGGGCGGCCTCGTCCGGCAGTGAGGTGACGTGCAGGCCGCCCATCGCCACGTGCACGCCTCGTGCCCGGAAGTGGTCGGCTATCTCGTAGCTGCGGCGGGCGGAGGTGATGTACGGCTGGAGTACGAGCAGGTCGGGGCTGGGCAGCCCCTCGATGTCGATGCGCTCGACGTGCTCGTCGTACAGCGTCACCTCGTCCGTGTCGTCCAGATACCCGGCCAGGGTCGCGAGGCCGAGCGGCGGGAACAGCGAGTACTTGATGGGGCGGAAGAGCGGACTGGTCGCTTCGGTCAGAGCCGGCAGGATCATCATCACGCGCATGTGAGCCGAGACTCGGAAACACGCCACCTCAGTTCCCGAACATGTTCAAAACTTTTCCGCTGCGCTCGGGTGGAACGCCGTACGCCCCGGCCGCAGGAGCGACCGGGGCGTACGTGCGAGGGGGACGCGTCAGATCAGGCCGAGCTCACGGACCGCGGCGCGCTCCTCCTCGAGCTCCTGCACGGACGCGTCGATGCGCGCACGCGAGAACTCGTTGATGTCCAGGCCCTGGACGATCTCGTACTTGCCGTCCTTGCAGGTGACGGGGAAGGAGGAGATCAGGCCCTCCGGGACGCCGTAGGAGCCGTCCGACGGGATGCCCATGGAGGTCCAGTCGCCTTCGGCGGTGCCGTTGACCCACGTGTGCACGTGGTCGATGGCCGCGTTGGCGGCGGAGGCGGCCGAGGACGCGCCACGGGCCTCGATGATCGCCGCGCCGCGCTTGGCGACGGTCGGGATGAAGGTGTCGGCCAGCCATGCCTCGTCGTTGACGGTCTCGGCGGCGTTCTTGCCGGCGATCTCCGCGTGGAAGATGTCCGGGTACTGGGTGGCCGAGTGGTTGCCCCAGATCGTGAGGCGCTTGATGTCGGAGACGGCGGCGCCGGTCTTGGCGGCCAGCTGCGAGATCGCGCGGTTGTGGTCGAGGCGCGTCATCGCGGTGAAGCGCTCGGCCGGTACGTCCGGGGCCGCGGCCTGGGCGATGAGGGCGTTGGTGTTGGCCGGGTTGCCGACGACGAGGACGCGGATGTCGTCCGCGGCGTTGTCGTTGATGGCCTTGCCCTGCGGCTTGAAGATGCCGCCGTTGGCGGAGAGCAGGTCGCCGCGCTCCATGCCCTTGGTGCGCGGGCGGGCGCCGACGAGCAGGGCGACGTTGGCGCCGTCGAAGCCGACGTTCGGGTCGTCGGTGATCTCGATGCCCTTGAGCAGCGGGAAGGCGCAGTCCTCGAGCTCCATGGCGGTGCCCTCGGCGGCCTTGAGTCCCTGCGGGATCTCGAGCAGGCGCAGCTTGACCGGCACATCCGCGCCGAGCAGGTGGCCGGAGGCGATACGGAAGAGCAGCGCGTAGCCGATCTGGCCGGCCGCGCCGGTCACGGTGACGTTGACGGGAGTGCGGGTCATGGCGATCTCCGTAAGACAGCTGGCGGTGGGCAACTCTGCCCCTCGTGCGGGACCTCTCGTCCACGCCCTGCTGAATCTTGACGTGAAGAGATTTCCGGCGATCAGGCTATCCGACCCGGACGCCCGCAGTCCTCCGGCCCCTTGTGGCGCGGCTCACCACCTCGCGCCACAAGGTCGTCACCGTACGTGTCAAACCACGCGTCACTGCGGGGAAGTGCAGCCCTCCGTACCCGCCTTGAGCGTGGCGCACGCCTTCACGTCGGCCGGATCGGGGGCTGCCGCCATCGGCGTGTACGCGTCCTTGTCCGCGTTGACCAGAGCGCTCTCCCGGGCCTTGCCGCCCACGGCTATCTGCACCGAGTCGCCGACGGCCGCCTGGGTGATACGGGCCCAGGCCGCGCCGCAGACCTGGCTGTAGCGGACCTCGACCACCGCCGTGCCGATGGTCGCCGTGGAGACGGTCTTCGCGTACTCGCCGCCGCAGCCCATGCTCTCCGGGTCCTGGCCGCCGCAGTCGGCGCCGTTGCACTTCACGCCGGCGGGCAGCTGCGGGCTGCTGGTGGTGGGTGCGGCGGACCGCGTCGGCGCGGCCTGCCTGCCGTCGTCGCTCTTGCCGCCGCCTACCAGCAGCCAGACCCCGGCGCCCACGATGAGCACGCTGGCGACGGCGGCGGCGATGAACGGGGCCTTCCTGCTGCGCCGGGCGGGCCGATCGGCAGGGGCGGCGGCGCCGTGCGAGGGCCGCCCGGCCTGCTGCGGCACGCGCTGCGGGGCCGTTGCGCCGACGGGGCCGTTCGGGCCGGGCCCGTACGAAGCGCCCGCCATGGGGGGCCACCCGGAGTCGGACGGCCCGCTGCCGGGTCCGGGACGAGGGCCGGGCCCGGTCGTGCCGCGCCGGGGCGCAGCGGTGGGCGCGCCCTGGCCGGCGCCGCCCCCGAGCGCTTCGCGCGCCTGCGAGATCCGTATCGCTTCCATCGTCATGTCGTGCCGCATCTCGGCACGGCTCCAGGCACGCTCGGCGAGTTCCCACATGGTGGTCACATGAATGGGGCTCGTGCCGGTCACCTCTGCGAGCGCGACGACGGCGCCCTTGGGCGCGAGGAGCCGCCCGTTGAGATAACGCTCCCAGGACGTCTTGCTGTACCCGGTGCGGTCCGAGACGGCCGCGATGCTCAGTCCACTGCGGTCGACGAGACCTCGCAGTTGCCCCATGAACTCGCGGACCTCCGGGTCCAGCCCCTCGGGCAATTCCTTCCAACGAGGCATCGGTACTTCCCCCTTGTCCCCCGAAGTGCTTTATATACCCCCCGCGCAGCCGATGCGCCTCGGGTGCGGGCCCCAGTCTCGCATCCGTAGCACGACGATCACACCGTGGCGGAATGGTCACTTCCGTGCCACAGGCCACAGTCGTCCCTTGAACGCATTTGGCGCGTCCATGACTCTTGAAGCACGACGGCGCCCGTCCTCCCTCGGGGGAGAGGACGGGCGCCGTCGGCGTCCAGGCGTCACAGCAGGCCGAAATCGGCCATCTTCTTCTGCAGGTTGGCGTCCAGGGTCTGCAGGAACTGCTCCGTGGTCTGCCACGGCTGGTCGGGGGAGATCAGCAGCGCCAGGTCCCTCGTCATCCGACCGCCCTCGACGGTCTCCACGCACACCCGCTCGAGCGCCTCCGCGAACCCGGCCACCTCGCGGGTGCCGTCCAGTCGGCCGCGGTGGGCGAGGCCACGGGTCCAGGCGTGGACCAGCGCGACCGGGTTGGTCGACGTGTCCCTGCCCTGCTGGTGCTGGCGGTAGTGCCGGGTGACCGTGCCGTGCGCCGCCTCCGCCTCGAGCGTCCTGCCGTCGGGGGACATGAGGACGGAGGTCATCAGGCCGAGCGAGCCGAAGCCCTGCGCGACGATGTCCGACTGGACGTCGCCGTCGTAGTTCTTGCACGCCCAGACGTAGCCGCCCTCCCACTTGAGCGCGGCGGCCACCATGTCGTCGATCAGACGGTGCTCGTAGGTCAGGCCGGCCCTGTCGAACTCCCCCTTGAACTCGGCGTCGAAGACCTCCTGGAAGATGTCCTTGAACCGGCCGTCGTACTTCTTCAGGATCGTGTTCTTCGTGGACATGTAGACGGGGTAGCCGCGGGCGAGGCCGTAGCGGAACGAGGCGCGCGCGAAGTCGCGGATCGAGTCGTCGTGGTTGTACATGCCGAGCGCGACGCCGGGGCCTGGGAACCGGTGCACCTCGACCTCGATCGGGTCCGAGCCGTCCTTGGGCGCGAACGACATCGTCAGGGTGCCCGGCCCGGGGACCTTGAAGTCGGTGGCGCGGTACTGGTCGCCGAAGGCGTGACGGCCGACGACGATCGGCTTCGTCCAGCCCGGCACCAGTCGGGGAACGTTCCGCACGATGATCGGTTCACGGAAGATGACCCCGCCGAGGATGTTGCGGATCGTGCCGTTCGGCGAGCGGTACATCGCCTTGAGTTTGAACTCCTCGACCCGCGCATCGTCGGGGGTGATCGTGGCGCACTTGACGCCGACACCGTGTTTCGCGATGGCGTTCGCGGCCTCGACGGTCACCTGGTCACCGGTGGCATCGCGATGCTCGATGCCCAGGTCGAAGTACTTCAGCTCGACATCGAGGTACGGCAGGATCAGTTGTTCCTTGATGAACCGCCAGATGATGCGGGTCATCTCGTCACCGTCGAGTTCGACGACGGGGTTGACTACCTTGATCTTGGGCATCGGTGAACATCCCTCTCGCGCGTCGACCGGCCCGCCGCCCCCAAGGGGACGAAACGGACCATCTCGACATCAAGCTACTCGCGACGAAGGGCGACACTCCGGATCCCGGCCGCCGGACCGGCCCCGGGACCTCCCGTTCGGACCCTTCGACCCGATCCGGACGAGAGGCCCTAGCGCACCGTGAAACGAACGGCGTCCTCGAGGAACGGCACGTCGAGCCACGGCTTCGGCTGCGCCACGAGAGCGAGCAGAACGATCAACGTACCCATCAGTCCGTACGTGATCATGTCCGTGAAACGCGAGCGGACGGCGAGCATGCCGACGGAGGGCGTGACCCGCCGCAGCACGGCGCCGACGAGCAGACCCGCACCGATCAGGATCGTGCCGACCCGGAAGGCGTCCGCGAAGGCGTTGGTGCCGATGATCAGCAGCCCGATGCCGGTCAGCGTCAGGACGGTGAGCAGCGGCCACTGACGCGCCGGCGCCGGCGCGTCCCCGGGCGCGGCCCGCCCGCCGCCCTCGGGCCGGGCCGGGTAACGCGTGACGGCCGGCGGGCGCCGCGAGCCGGCTCTGCGGCCCGCGTCGTCCGACTCCTCCAAGGCGCCCTCGGGGCCGTCCTGCGTACCGTCCCCGGAAGCCCCTTCCCCGGAACCCGCGTCGGGGCCGGGGTCGGTGCCGTTCAGCCACGCGCGGACCTCCTCCTCGGACGGCAGTTCCTCGTCCTCGGGGGTGCCGGAGTCCTCGGGGGTGCCGGAGTCCTCGGGAGAGTCTGCGCCCTCGGGAGAGTCTGCGTCCTCGGGAGTGCCGGACGTGGAGCCGTCGACGGCGTCAGCGGTCCCGGCGCCCTCGGCCGGCTCCGCACCGCTCACGTCCGCCGGACCCTGCCCGCGCTCGCCGCCGGAGGCGGAGCCGGGCGAGGAGCCCTTCGGTGACTCCTGCGAAGAGCCCTTGGAGGGGCCCTTCGAAGGGTCCTTCGAGGGGCCGGAGTCGGAGCCGCCGGGCCCGGCCGCCGGAGGGGCCACGTCGTCGTTCGGGCGCACGTCCATCGGGCCGGCCCCCGTCAGACCGCGGACTCGGCGGAAGCGGCGCGCTCGGCCGCCTCGACCACGTTCACCAGCAGCTGCGCCCGCGTCATCGGGCCGACGCCGCCCGGATTCGGCGCGACCCAGCCGGCCACCTCCGCGACACCGGGGTGGACGTCGCCGACGATCTTGCCGTTCTCGTCACGACTGACGCCGACGTCGAGGACGGCCGCGCCCGGCTTGACGTCCTCGGGCTGGATCAGGTGCGGCACGCCGGCCGCCGCGACGATGATGTCGGCCTGCCGAAGGTGGGCGGACAGGTCGCGCGTACCGGTGTGGCACTGCGTGACCGTCGCGTTCTCGGACTTGCGGGTGAGCACCAGCGGCATCGGCCGCCCGATGGTGATGCCCCGCCCGACGACCACCACGTTCGCACCCTTGATCTCCACCCCGTGGTGACGCAGCAACTGGACGATGCCGTACGGGGTGCACGGCAGCGGCCCCTCGACGCCGAGCACCAGCTTGCCGAGGCTCATCGGGTGCAGACCGTCCGCGTCCTTGGCCGGATCCATCAGCTCCAGCACCCGGTTTGCGTCGATGCCCTTGGGAAGCGGGAGTTGGACGATGTAGCCGGTGCACTCGGGGTTCTCGTTGAGTTCCCGTACGACCGCCTCGATCTCCTCCTGCGTGGCGGTGTCGGGCAGTTCGCGCTGGATCGAGGCGATGCCGACCTGCGCGCAGTCGCGGTGCTTGCCGTTGACGTACCAGCGGCTTCCGGGGTCGTCCCCGACGAGAAGGGTCCCGAGCCCGGGGGTGACACCCCGCTCCTTGAGGGCCGCCACGCGGGCGGTCAGATCGGACTTGATCGCGGCTGCGGTGGCCTTGCCATCGAGAATCTGGGCAGTCATGCACCCATCCTCGCGGATGAACCCTCCCTCGTTCCAATCCGGCCCACAGGGCGGGCACCGCCCCGGCGGAGGCCCGCAAGCACAACAGGTTGCACTTGCACAACACCTACGTATTCCGACTGGACAAAAAGTCGACGTTGATACGACGATGAGCCGCGCAGTGCCGCGGGCAGTGCCGGGGGGCAACAGAGATCGACAGTCGTGCAGTTCCTCCGCTCCGACCGCGTCGTCCCCGCACTTTCAACGGAGGAAACCCGCCATGAGCTTCGGCGACCCGAACAACCCCTACGGCCAGCAGCAGGGCCAGCAGCCCGGCTACGGCTACCCCCAGGCCCCGCCGGTCCAGCAGCCCTACGGCGGCGGTTACCCGGCCGGTCCGACCGAGATGCCCGGCATCACCAAGGCCGCCCGCATCTTCCTCTACGTCATCGTCGCCTGCCAGCTCGCGGTCGCCGCTCTCTACGGCTACACGATCTCGGAGTTCGACAAGGCCGCGGCCGACCTGAACGGCACCGAGAGCGAAGCCTTCGCCGACCTCGGCAAGGGTGTGCTCGGCTTCCTCCTGGTGCTCTCCCTGGTCTTCGCCGCGCTGGGCCTGGCCCTCGCGCTGAAGTACGCCAACGGCGCCAACGGCGTCCGCGTCTGCTCGATCGTCTACGGCGCCTTCGCCATCATCAGCGGCATCTTCACCATCCCGATCGGCCTGATCACCCTGATCGTGGCGATCCTGCTGATCGTGTTCGCGTCCAAGAGCGCGACCGCCGACTGGTTCAAGCGCCCGCGGCACTGACCTCGTGGCGCTCCGAAGGCCGTGACCCCCGACGGGTTCACGGCCTTCGGCCTTTCCCGGCCCGGTTTCGTGCCACAACCGGATCTCGTCGCACCGGTGGGCCGACCGCAGGCTGCACGGACCTGAGCCCGACCGGCTGAGCGGCCCGGCGCACCGAGCACACGGACGGCCCGCCGGTTTGCGACCGGCGGGCCGTCCACGCTCGCACTCAGTGGAAGAAGTGGCGCGTCCCCGTGAAGTACATCGTCACGCCGGCCTTCTTCGCGGCCTCCACGACCTGCTCGTCGCGGACCGAACCT
Organism: Streptomyces sp. NPDC006283; assembly: GCF_040613325.1. NCBI lineage: Bacteria > Bacillati > Actinomycetota > Actinomycetes > Kitasatosporales > Streptomycetaceae > Streptomyces > Streptomyces sp. NPDC006283. Next base: position 18,375 of record NZ_JBEXRZ010000053.1, read on the forward strand.
CCCGGCTGCACCACGGCCTTGACGCCCGCGGCGGTCAGGATCTCCAGCCCGTCCGGGAACGGGAAGAACGCGTCCGAGGCGGCGTACGCGCCGCGCGCCCGCTCCTCGCCGGCCCGCTCGACCGCGAGCTTCGCGGAGTCGACGCGGTTGACCTGACCCATGCCGACGCCCACGGAGGCGCCGTCCTTGGCGAGCAGGATCGCGTTGGACTTCACCGCGCGGCAGGCCCGCCAGGCGAAGGCCAGCTCGGCGAGCTCCTCGGCGGACAGTGCCTCACCGGTCGCCAGCGTCCAGTTCGCCGGGTCGTCGCCCTCGGCCTGCAGACGGTCGGTGACCTGGAGCAGCGCACCGCCGTCGATGGGCTTGATCTCGACCGGGTTCGCCGGGGCGCCCTCGGCGCGCAGCACCCGGATGTTCTTCTTCTTGGCCAGGACCTCGACAGCGCCGTCCTCGTAGCCGGGCGCGACGATCACCTCGGTGAAGATCTCGGCGACCTGCTCGGCCATCGCCACGGACACCGGGCGGTTGACCGCGATCACACCACCGAACGCGGACAGCGGGTCACAGGCGTGCGCCTTGCGGTGCGCCTCCGCGACGTCCGCGCCGACGGCGATGCCGCACGGGTTGGCGTGCTTGATGATCGCGACGCACGGCTCGGAGTGGTCGTACGCGGCCCGACGGGCGGCGTCGGTGTCCGTGTAGTTGTTGTACGACATCTCCTTGCCGTGCAGTTGCTCGGCCTGCGCCAGGCCGCCGCTGCCGGAGGTGTAGAGCGCGGCGGGCTGGTGCGGGTTCTCGCCGTAGCGCAGCACGTTCTCGCGCTCCCACGTGGCACCGAGGAAGTCCGGGAACTCGGACTCGTCGGCGGGGGCGTAGGACGAGGCGAACCAGGAGGCCACGGCCACGTCGTACGCGGCGGTGTGCTGGAACGCCTCGGCCGCGAGCCGCTTGCGTGCCGCGAGGTCGAAGCCGCCGTCCTTGACCGCGGACAGGACGTCCGCGTAGCGGGCCGGGCTGGTGACGACCGCGACCGAGGGGTGGTTCTTGGCGGCGGCGCGGACCATGGAGGGCCCGCCGATGTCGATCTGCTCGACGCACTCGTCCGGACCGGCGCCGGAGGCGACCGTCTCCTTGAACGGGTACAGGTTCACGATCACCAGCTGGAAGGGCTCGACGCCGAGCTCGGCGAGCTGGCTGCGGTGATCCTCCAGACGCAGGTCGGCGAGGATGCCGGCGTGCACGCGCGGGTGCAGCGTCTTGACCCGGCCGTCCAGACACTCCGGGAAGCCGGTCAGCTCCTCGACCTTGGTCACCGGCACACCGGCGGCGGCGATCTTCGAGGCGGTGGAGCCGGTCGAGACGAGTTCGACACCCGCCTCGTGCAGGCCGCGGGCGAGGGCCTCGAGCCCCGTCTTGTCGTAGACGCTGACCAGCGCGCGACGGATGGGCCGCTTCATGGATTCGGCGGTCACGGGATAATTACCTTTCGTCCCTCAATGCGGTAGCCGTTACGGGCCAGGCGCCCCACGACATCGACGAGCAGCCTTCGCTCGACTTCCTTGATGCGCTCATGAAGAGCGTCGCCACCGTCTGCGTAGTCCTCGTCCCGGACCTCGACCACGCCCTGCGCGATGATCGGCCCGGTGTCGACACCGTCGTCGACGAAGTGGACGGTGCACCCGGTGACCCTGACGCCGTACGCGAGTGCGTCGCGCACGCCGTGGGCTCCGGGGAAGCTGGGCAGCAGGGCGGGGTGCGTGTTCACGAACCGCCCACCGAAGCGCGCGAGGAACTCCTTCCCCACGATCTTCATGAAGCCGGCCGAGACGACGAGGTCCGGCTCGTACGCGGCGGTGGCCTCGGCGAGCGCCGCATCCCACTCGTCACGGGTGGCGAAGTCCTGCACCCGGCAGACGAAGGTCGGCACGCCCGCGCGCTCCGCGCGCTCGAGACCGGCGATGCCCGCCCTGTCCGCGCCCACGGCGACGATCTGTGCCCCGAATCCGTCCGGGTCGGCGGCGATCGCGTCGAGAAGGGCCTGAAGATTCGTCCCTGACCCGGAGACCAGGACGACGAGGCGGGCGGCAGCCACAGAGGGACTCTTTTCGCGTTACGGTGCGGCATACGGTGCGACTTTGTGCGGTCGTACGAACGAGTCGCATCCCCGGATACGGGGAACTCTACGAAGGGGTCGACCGTCAGCAACGATACCGGCACACAGAACGGCCCCCACGGGACGGGGGCGTGGCCGGAAGGTAGCGTCTGGGGGCAGAGCCCGCGCCAGACGGGCCCGATCAGGGCATGACGAGGGGAAGACGTTCACCAGATGCCGGACCGACGCCGCCGTACGGACCTCCTGTTGCCGCGGGAGCGCCAGTCCACGGACGACAACAACCCCTTCGCGCCACCGCCGGAGGGCAGGCCGGACCAGCCGTGGCAGCCTCGCCACCCGTCGTCGGGCGACGGCTCGCCCTCGGACGACTCGTCCGGCTCAGCGGACTCGCCCGACGAGGGCAGCTCCGGCTCGGGCTCCAACCGGGGCAGCCAGTGGAGCAGCCGCCAGCCCGGCCGCTCCTCGGGGGGCTTCGGCAGCCGCCCCGGCTCTGAGGGGAACGGCGGCTCGGGCGGGCAGCCGGGCGGCACCGGCGGCATGCGCTGGGACCCGACCGACCCGGCCCAGCGGCGGGCGCGGTACGCCCTGCTGTCGGGTATGTGGGCGTTCTTCTTCGCGGTCTTCGACTTCGCCGAGATCGCTCTGCTGCTGGGCGCTCTCGCGCTGTACTGGGGCATCAGCTCCCTGCGGGCCAAGCCCCAGCGCCGGGTGTCCGCCGACGCCCTGACGACGGGCGGCATCCCGCCGAACGCCCCGCCCCCGCCGCCCCACGCCCCCGCTTCCGCCGCCACGTCGGGCGGCAAGCCGCAGATCACCTCGGCGGTGAGCGGACTGGTGATGGCGAGCATCGCACTGCTGATCGTGGCGGCCTCGTTCACGGCGCAGCTGGTCTACCGCGACTACTACACCTGCGTGAACGACGCCCTGACGAAGTCGGGCCAGCTGGCCTGCAACGAGGAGCTCCCGTAGCCATGTGAACGGAGCCGGTGCAGGGCGGGGAGTTCACTCTTTCGGGCCCGGCGTCAGGAATGCCGGTCGGTGTGGTCATGCACTATTCACGTCGTCCGCCTGTGGCACTGTGGGCGAATACGCCTCTGATCGCGAGGAAAGGAAGCGGAATCCATGCCGACGGTCGAACTGAGCACGGCGCAGGACGCCACGGTCGAGCTTCACTACGAGGACTACGGCCAAGGCCGGCCGGTCGTGCTGATCCACGGCTGGCCGCTCAGCGGCCGGTCCTGGGAGAAGCAGATCGGGCCGCTGGTGGAAGCCGGATATCGCGTCATCACGTACGACCGGCGGGGATTCGGCCAGTCGTCACAGCCGTGGGACGGCTACGACTACGACACCCTCGCCGACGACCTCGGAGCCCTGCTCGTCCACCTCGACCTCAACCACGCGACACTGGTCGGCTTCTCCATGGGCGGGGGTGAGGTGGTGCGCTACATCAGCATCTACGGCACCGGACGTGTCAAGCAGGCGGTCCTGGCAGCCGCCGTACCGCCCTGCCTCTACAAGTCGGACGACAACCCGGACGGCGGCCTGGACGACGCCACCATCGCCGAGTTCGAGAACGGCGTCGTGGAAGACCGCCCGGCCTTCCTGGACGGCTTCGTCACCAACTTCTTCCAGGCGGGTGACCGCACCGACCTCATCAGCCCCGCCCAGCACACCTACAACGTGGGCCTGGCCGCCGTGGCGTCCCCCAAAGGGACCCTCGCCTGCATCAGAGCCTTCGCGCGCACCGACTTCCGCGCCGATCTGGCCGCCGTGGACGTGCCCACTCTGATCATCCACGGCGACAGCGACCGCATCGTGCCCTTCGAGGTCAGCGGCAAGCGCTCTTACAAGGAGATCCCCGGCAGCACACTCACACTGATCGAAGGCGCCCCCCACGGGCTGAACGTCACCCATTCCGAGCAGTTCAACAAGGCACTGCTCGACTTCCTTGCCCGTTGAACGGAGCGGGTAGTCGGTGTGCGGGGGCCGGCCCCTTACCCCGCGCCCGCCACAAGCGCCCGCAGGGTCCGCTCCAGCCGGGCTCGCCGCTGCTCCGGCGTCAGGGCCTGAAGCAGCGGCAGGACGGCCAGGTAGCGGCCGGTCCGATCGAGCGCCTCGAATGCCTTCCTGGCCTCGGGGTCGGTGTCGAGCGCCGCGTCGAGGTCGGGCGGTACCGTCGCCGTCTTCTGCGACTCGTACGCAGACGCCCACCGCCCGTCCGCCTGGGCCCTGCGCACCTCGGCCAGTCCCGGCTCGCGCATCCGCCCGTCGGCCGTCAGCACGGCCACCTTGTCCACGTTCACCTGCGACCAGAGGCTCTTGGGGCGCCGCGGCACGTACTTCTGCAGGAAGTACTGCTCGTCGCAGGACCGCCGTTGCCCGGAGATCCAGCCGTAGCAGAGCCCGATGTCGACGAGTTCTCCGTCGGAGACCGAGGGGATGCCGGACTTCTTCTTGGCCACCTTGATCCACACCCCCTCGTGGCGTGTGTGGTGCTCGGCCAGCCAGTTCTCGAACGCCTCGGCGTCCGGGAAGGCGATGATCTCCACTCCGTCGATCTCATCCATACGGCTCAGATTAGTGGCTCCGGGCGTGGTTGAACGGGGGCCCGCCAACCGTGGTAGGAAAGGTGACATGGGCGCCTTCGGTCGATTCGTGGCTGGGCCCCGGTCATCGAGCTCCCGGTCATCGAGCCCCCGGCCACGCCGGGGCCTCCGCTCGCTGCTCGGCTCGCGCACCGTTGCCGGTCAGGTCTTTCTGCTGGAGCTGGCACTGGTGGTGGTGCTCGTGGCCGCCGCCGCGGCGTCGCTGGTGCTGCAGGGCCGCCGGGCAGCGGTTCAGGAGGCCCGGGCCCGGTCGTTCGGCATCGCCGAGGCGTTCGCGCACTCGCCGGGTATCGCGGCGGCCATGGACGGCAGGGATCCCACCGCGGTCCTGCAGCCGCTCGCGGAGGCGACCCGCAGGAGCACCGACGTCGAGTACGTCGTCGTCGCCGACCGCCGTGGGTTCCGCTACACCCACCCCGACCCCTCGCTGATCGGGAAACACATCATAGGCCCGTACAAGGAGGCGATCGAGGGCCGCGGCTTCACCAGTACCTTCGCGGGCAGCCGCGGGCCCGCCGTGAACGCCGTTGTGCCCGTTCACCGCGCCGACGGCTCGGTCGCCGGCGTGGTGTCGGTGGGAATCACGGTGGAGAACGTCAACAAGCTGGCCTACCGCGACGTACCGGTGCTCCTCGGCACCGCCGTTGCCGCGCTCGCGCTGACCGCGGGCGGCGCGGCGCTGGTCAGCCGGCGCCTGCGGCGGCAGACCCACGGGCTCGACCCCGCCGAGATGACGAGACTGTACGAGCATCACGACGCGGTGCTGCACGCCGTACGGGAAGGCGTGCTGATCATCGGCGAGGACGGGCGGCTCCGCCTGGTCAACGACGAGGCGCGCCGGCTGCTGCAGCTGTCCGCGGACGCGGAAGGCCGCCCGGTCACCGAGGTGGGCCTCGACCCGGCCACGGCGGAGCTGCTGGGGTCGGGGCGGACGGTGTCGGACGAGGTCCTCATGGCCGGTGACCGGCTGCTGGCGGTCAACCTGAGGCCGACCGACGAACACGGAGCCCATGCCGGGACGGTCGCGACCCTGCGGGACACGACCGAACTGACCGTTCTCGCCGGCCGGGCCGCGGAGGTGCGGGAGCGGTTGCTCCTGCTCTACGAGGCCGGGTCGCGTATCGGCGCGACGCTCGACGTGACCCGGACCGCGGAGGAGCTGGCGGAGGTGGCGGTCCCGCGCTTCGCGGACTTCGCCACGGTGGACCTCGCCGAGCCCGTGCTGCGGGGCGAGGAACCGGCGGCGCCCACCGACGCCGTGATCGACATGCGCCGTACCGCCATCGCGGGCGTGCGCGAGGACCATCCCTTCCACGCGATCGGGCGGACCGTCGGATTCTTCCCCGCCACCCCGTCGGCGTCGGGTGTGGTGCACGGCCACACCGTGCTGGTGCCGGAGCTGGCCGCGGAGCCGGGGTGGCAGCAGGATCCCGAGCACGCGGCGCGGATCCTCGCGTACGGATTCCACTCCCTGCTGTCCGTTCCGCTGCATGCGCGCGGGGCCGTCCTCGGGACGGCGAACTTCTGGCGCGCCCAGAACCCGGATCCGTTCGACGAGGACGACCGGTCCTTCGCCGAGGAGCTGGTGGCCAGGGCCGCCGTCAGCGTCGACAACGCCCGCCGCTACACCCGCGAGCACGAGATGGCGGTGACACTGCAGCGCAGTCTGCTGCCGAGCGGTCTGCCCGAGCAGAACGCGCTCGACGTGGCCTTCCGCTATCTGCCCGCCGAGGCCGGCGCGGGCGGTGACTGGTTCGATGTCATCACGTTGCCGGGGGCGAGGGTGGCCCTGGTCGTGGGCGACGTGGTGGGGCACGGCCTGCACGCGGCCGCGACGATGGGACGGCTGCGCACGGCGGTGCTCAACTTCTCCTCGTTGGATCTGCCGCCCGACGAACTCCTCGCGCGCATCGACGAATTGATCGTCCGCGTCGACCAGCAGGCACGGACGGGGGCGGAGGAGCGCGTGGAGATCACCGGGGCGACGTGCCTGTACGGGATCTACGACCCGGTGGCCGGTAGCTTCTCCGTGGCCCGGGCGGGGCACCCGGGGCCCGTGCTGGTGCTGCCGGACGGCACGGTCTCGTTTCCCGAGGTGCCCGCCGGACTGCCGCTGGGCGTAGGCGGCCTGCCCTTCCAGGCGGTGGAGGTCCAGGTGCCGGAGGGCAGCCGCCTGATTCTGTGCACCGACGGTCTCCTCGAGACACGGGACCGCGACCTGGACACCGGTCTCGCGGTGATGCGGGACGCCCTGGCCGGACGGCGGCGGACCCCGGAGCAGACCTGCGAGGACGTGATCGCCACGCTGCTGCCCGCACCTCCCGAGGACGACGCCGTCCTCCTGGCGGCAGGTACGAGCCTGCTGGATCCCGCCCGGGTCGGCGAATGGGACGTCGAGCCGGAACCGTCGGCCGTGGCCGGGGTCCGCAAGGGCGTGTCGCAATGGCTCACCGACCGGGGCCTCGACGAGGAATCCTTCGCCATGGAGCTGATCCTCAGCGAGCTGGTCACCAACGCGATCCGGTACGGCGGCGCGCCGATCCGGGTCCGGATGCTGCACGACAGGACCCTGATCTGCGAGGTGTCCGACGGGAGCAGCACGGCACCGCATCTGCGGTATGCGGCGACCACCGACGAGGGCGGCCGCGGGCTGTATCTCGTCGCCCAGTACGCGGAACGCTGGGGCACCCGCTACACGGCCGGCGGGAAGGTGATCTGGTCGGAACGGACGCCGGGCGCCGGGGAGCCGGAGGCGTTCGCGTGGAACCCCGAGCTGACGGATCTGTGACGGCCTGCGGGAAGACGCCGTTTCAGGTCGGCTCTTCGGGTTGGCTACCGACGGCCTTTGAGGCCGAGCGAGCGTGTGCTGTGCCGATCTCCCGCAGGCCAGGGAGCGCCGCCGCCGTATGGCCGGGGCGCTCCGTCTGCCTCACCTCCCGCACCCCGGCGCCGGACGGACGTCGAGCACGAAGCGCTCCGGCGAGTGCAGCGTGCGGGTGGTGAACACCGGCTTCGTGTCGAAGGCGGCGCCGAAGGTGACCACTCCCTCGAAGTCCCCCGTCATGGCCAGTCCCTTGAGCGTGGGCAGCCAGACCTTGGTCAGCTTCGGTCCCTTGTAGACGGACCTGCCGGCGTCGTCGTGGGCGGCCGCGGGCGAAAGGCGGATCTCCAGGAAGTACTTCCCGGCGAGCGGGACCTTCGAGCCCAGGCCGTCGTACCGAAGCTCCTTCACCGCCTTCACGGTGACCGGCGGCATCTTTCCGCGGACATCGACGACGATCCGGTCGAAGGAACCGTGGCCGCCCCACCGTGCGTTGGTGACGAGAGCAGTCGCCGGAGCGGCCTGCGGGGCCGCGTGCTGCGGGGCGGCTGCGGAAGCGGGGATCGTCGCTCCGATCCCGGCCGTGAGAAGGATGCCGGCGGCGACGGCCGCGAGGCGTGGACGGTAGCGCATGGCGTCCCCCCATTTCTTCTGATACGGGGACAGTGGTGTCACAAGGGGAGACACGCCGCGAAATCACCTGGTTGCACGGAAACCAGAAGAATCTTGCCGATAACTCCCTACCGGCCGGCCTTCCGCTTGTTCCACACGTCGAACCCGACCGCCGCCAGCAGCACGAGACCCTTGATGACCTGCTGGTAGTCCGTGCCGATGCCGACGAGGGACATTCCGTTGTTGAGCACGCCGAGCACCAGACCGCCGATGACCGCGCCCATGACCGTCCCGACACCGCCGCTCATCGAGGCGCCGCCGATGAACGAGGCGGCGATCGCCTCGAGCTCGAAGTTCAGGCCGGCCTGCGGAGTGCCCGCGTTCAGACGCGCGGCGTACACGCAGCCCGCGAGTGCCGCGAGCACGCCCATGTTGACGAAGATAAGGAAGGTGACCCGCTTGTCCTTGACGCCCGACAGCTTCGCCGCCGCCTTGTTGCCGCCGAGTGCGTACACGTGCCGGCCGATGACCGCGTTGCGCATCACGTAGCCGAGCCCGATGAGCAGCCCGCACATGATCAGCATGACGACCGGCACACCGTGGAAACTGGCGAGGGTCAGTGTGAAGGCCACCACCGCGGCCGTCGTCGCCACGCACTTCGCCGCCCACAGGCCGGTCGGGAGAACCTCGAGTTCGTAGGCGAGCTGGCGCTTGCGGTCCCGCCACTCGCGCAGCAGCAGGAAGACGACGGCCATGAGCCCGAGGACGAGTGTCGGGTTGTGGTACTGCGTGTACGGGCCCATCTCCGGGATGAAGCCCTTGGCCATGTTCTGGAAGCCGTCGGGGAACGGCGCGAGTGACTGTCCCTCGAGGACGATCTGTGTCAGCCCGCGGAACAGCAGCATTCCGGCCAGCGTCACGATGAACGACGGGATGCCGACATACGCGATGAAGAAGCCCTGCCATGCTCCGGCGACCGCGCCCATCAGCAGCGACAGGACCAGGGCGAGCACCCAGGGCATGTCGTGTTTCACCATCATCACCGCCGACATGGCGCCGACGAAGGCGACCAGCGAGCCGACGGACAGGTCGATGTGGCCGGAGATGATGACGATCATCATGCCGATGGCCAGGATGAGAATGTAGCCGTTCTGCTGGATCAGGTTGGAGACGTTGTTCGGCAGCAGCAGTGTGCCGTCGGTCCAGATCTGGAACAGGACGACGATGAAGGCGAGGGCGACGAGCATGCCGTACTGACGCATGTTGGCACGTACGGAGCGGATGAGGAGCGCGCCCGCCGTCTGCGGGCCGGACGGCGCGGGGGACGCGTCCTTGGGGGGAGTGGTCGTGGTCGTCATGGCGGGGCCTCAGCTTCTGTTCATGGTCATGTGACGCATCAGGACTTCCTGTGTGGCCTCCGCGCGGCCGACCTCGCCGGTCAGCCTGCCCTCGGCCATCGTGTAGATCCGGTCGCACATCCCGAGGAGCTCCGGCAGTTCGGAGGAGATGAACAGGACTGCCTTGCCCTGCCCCGCGAGCCTGTCGATGACGGTGTAGATCTCGTACTTGGCGCCGACGTCGATCCCTCTGGTCGGTTCGTCGAGGATCAGCACCTCGGGGTCGGCGTGGATCCACCTGCTCAGGACGACCTTCTGCTGGTTGCCGCCGGAGAGCCGGCCCACCTGCTCGAAGACCGTAGGGGCCTTGATGTTCATCGACTTCCGGTAGCGCTCGGCGACGGACCGCTCGTGGTGCTCGTCGACGACGCCGCGGCGGCGCATGCCCGGCAGCGAGGCCAGTGAGATGTTGCGGTTGATGCTGTCGATGAGGTTCAGGCCGTACTGCTTGCGGTCCTCGGTGACGTACGCGATACCGGCCTCGATCGCCGCGGGCACGGTCCTGGTGGTCACTTCGCGGCCGCCCACCCGTACCGTTCCGCCGACGTAGCGTCCGTAGGAGCGGCCGAAGACGGACATGGCGATTTCGGTGCGGCCCGCGCCCATCAGGCCGGCGATGCCCACGATCTCCCCGCGGCGCACGGTCAGCGACACATCGTCGACGACCAGGCGGTGCTGGTCGACCGGATGCCGGACCGTCCATCCCTCGACTTCGAGGGCGACCTGGCCGGCCGCCTCGTGCGTGCAGGGCGTACGGTCGGGGAAGCGGTGGTCCAGTTCCCGGCCGACCATGCCGCGGATGATCCGGTCCTCGGACAGCCGGGGTTCGGCGTCCGGGGTCTCACGGACCGTGAGGGTCTCGATGGTCCGTCCGTCGCGCAGGATCGTCACCGAGTCGGCGATCGTCCGTATCTCCCCCAGCTTGTGGGAGATGATGATGCTCGCGATGCCCTGGGCGCGCAGCTCCAGGATCAGAGCGAGGAGCTTGGCGCTGTCCTCGTCGTTGAGCGCGGCCGTCGGCTCGTCGAGGATGAGCAGTTTCACCTCTTTCGCCAGGGCCTTGGCGATCTCCACCAGTTGCTGCTTGCCCACGCCGAGGTCGGCGACGGGAGTCTGCGGCTTCTCCCTCAGCCCCACGCGCTGGAGCAGCTTGCTCGCCTCGTGCAGCGTGCCGTTCCAGTCGACGATGCCGCGCGAGGCCCGCTCGTTGCCGAGGAAGATGTTCTCGGCGATCGACAGGTGAGGGACGAGCGCCAGCTCCTGATGAATGATCACGATGCCGTGCCGCTCGCCGGCCCTGATGTCCTTGAAGGCCACCGGCTCGCCCTCGAAGTGGATCTCGCCTTCGTAGCTGCCGTGCTCGTGCACGCCGCTGAGCACCTTCATCAGCGTCGACTTGCCCGCGCCGTTCTCGCCGCAGACGGCGTGGACCTCCCCGGCCCGCACGGACAGGTTCACATCACAGAGCGCCGTCACGCCCGGGAACGTCTTGGTGATGCTCCGCATCTCCAGCAGAGGCCGCGTCACTTGAGCTGCCCTGCCGTGAAGTACCCCTCGTCGACGAGGAGCTGGGTGTTGGCCTTGTCGATACTGACCGGGTCCAGCAGCTGGGACGGCACGGTCTTCGTGCCGTTGTTGTAGTCGGTCGTGTTGTTGACCTGCGGCTTCTTTCCGTTCAGCACCGCGTCGCCCATCCGCACGGTCTGAGCGGCGAGTTTGCGGGTGTCCTTGAACACCGTCTGGGTCTGCTCGCCGCGGAGGATCGACTTCACCGAGGCCAGCTCGGCGTCCTGCCCGGTGACGACCGGCAGCGGCAGACGCTTCGTGCCGTAACCGGCGCTCTTGAGCGCGGAGATGACGCCGATCGAGATCCCGTCGTACGGCGAGAGGACCGCGTCGACGCGCTCCTCGGCGTAGCTCTTGCTGATCAGGTCGTCCATCCGCTTCTGCGCGGTACCGCCGTCCCAGCGCAGCGTCGTGGCCTGGCTCATCTTCGTCTGCCTGCTGCGTACGACGAGCTGCCCGCTGTCGAAGTACGGCTGGAGCACCTTCATGGCGCCGTTCCAGAAGTACGTGGTGTTGTTGTCGTCCGGGGAGCCCGCGAACAGTTCGATCGTGTGCTTCTCGTCCGCGTCCTTGTCGGGCCGGCCGAGTTCCAGCCGGTCGACGATGTAGCGGGCCTGCAGTTCGCCGACCCGCTCGTTGTCGAACGAGGCGTAGTAGTCGACGTTCTCCGTCCCCATGATGAGGCGGTCGTAGGAGATCACGGGGATCCTGGCGTCGTGCGCGCGCTGGAGGACCTCGGTGAGGGCCGACCCGTCGATGGCGGCGACGACCAGGAGCCGGCGCCCCTTGGTGATCATGTTCTCGAGCTGGGCGATCTGGTTCTCCACCTTGTCGTCGCCGTACTGCAGGTCGGTCTTGTAGCCGGCCTTCTGGAACTGCTCGGCCATGTTGCGCCCGTCGGCGATCCATCGCTCCGAGGACTTGGTGGGCATCGCCAGGCCGATCGTGCCGCCCTTGCCGTCGTCTGCCTGGTAGCGGCTGCCGCCTCTGGCCTCCTGGCCACAGGCGGTGAGCGCAACGGTGAGCAGCGTGCTTAGTGCCGCGGCGGCGGTGATGCGCGCGCCGCGGGGGCGCGGGCGTGGGAGGCGGCGGATGCGGGTGCGGGTGGTCATGGACTCAGTCCCCTTCCGGGACGGCGAAACGGCGGAGTTCGCCCGGCAGCCGGGAACCGAGCGGCGACATCCCGCCGTCCGCACCGAGCCGGGCCAGCAGGTCGAGCGCGAGACGGCCGCGCCGGACGCGCTCACGTGCGGTGGCGAGCGTGTGGTCGCGCATCTGGGCGCCGTACGGGTAGATGCCGGACGACCGGCTGAGGCCGAACTTGAGGTAGATCGGGGCGCCGCGCCGGATCAGCTCGGCCGCCTCGTACATCCGGATGTATCCGCCGAGGTCGTCGGGCGCCTCGATGTACATGTCCATCGGGGCGCGGCTGATCCGGCGGATCTCGGTGAGGTGGTCCAGGGTCAGGTCGGATGGCACATTGAGGGAGTCGGCGCCGAGGTGCTCGTAGACGGCGTAGGAGGCGGGGTTGACGGGGCCGGCGAGCGCGGACAGCTTGAACGTGGTGTCGGCGGGCAGCTGACCCGCGGCGCGCAGCCGGTGCAACGTCCACAGCACGCCCTCGTCGGCGACGAGCAGACAGCGCACCCCCAGCCGGGCGGCCCGCAGAGCGTCTTCGACGCAGCCTGCGAGTGCGTCGTGCCCTCGGGCGCGGAGTCCGGCACCGCCCGACTCGGTACGGGTGGCGGCCCCGATGTCCCAGGTGCCGCGCGGCCCGGTGAACAGGCAGAGCTCGATGCCGCGCTCGGCGCAGGACTCCGCCATCTCGGTGATCTCGTCGTCGGTGAGCATCCATACGCCGCTGCCCTGACTGATGCGGTGGACGGGCACGTCCAGGCGTGAGCTCTCCTTGAGGACGACGGCCAACGCTTCCGGGCCCTCCACCGAGGGGATCTCCGTGCGCCAGGTACCGCCGTCGGGGAACGTGTGCGGCGAGGCGTCGGCCGGATCGAGGGCGGGGACGGGATGGCCGATGCGGGCGAGGGCTTCGCCGCCGGGGCGGCGAGCTGCTGACGGGGCGGTCACGGGACTCCCAAGTTCGGTCTGTCGGAAGTGAAGGAGGGGAGGGCGCGGTGGGAAGGGCGGCCTTCGGCCCGGCGCACGTGCGGAGTTCCCAGAGCGTCCTACGGGCGCAGCAGAACCTTTCCGGTCTTCGGGTCGCCGGCACCGACCAGGGCGATGGCCTCGTCGAAGCGCTCCAGCGGATACTCGTGCGTGATCAGCGGAGCCGGATCGATCAGCCCGAGCCGGAACGCCCGCACGGCATCCGACCAGGCGGAAGACGGCGCGCCGAAGACGCTCCGGATCTCCAGCTGGCTCACCGAGAGATGTACGGGGTCGATGCCGTCCGCGCCGGGGGTGAACATGCCGGTGAGCACCACCCGGCCGCCCCGACGCGCCAGCAGGCAGGCGGCGGCCGCCGTGGTCGACGCCCCCGCGGTCTCCACCACAAGGTCGAAACGGCCCCGCGCGCACGTGGACTCCTCGGGGCTCAGCGCCTCACTCGCCCCGAACCGCAGCGCCTGCTCGCCCCGCGCCCCGCGGGGGTCGACCACGGTGAGCTCGGCCGGCGACGACGCGGCCAGCAGCTGCACGGCGAGCAGGCCGAGGGTGCCCGCGCCGACCACCGCGATCCGCTCCCCGGGGCCGGGCCGCCCGGCCCGTACGGCCGCGGCGACCACGGCGGCGGGCTCCAGCAGGGCCGCGGCCCGCAGGTCGGCGTCGTCGTGCAGTGGATGCAACAACCGGGCGGGCAGCGTCAGATGATCGGCGAACGCGCCCGGCTCGGTGAATCCGGTCTCGGCGTATCCGCCGTCGCACAGACTTGTCTCGCCGCACCGGCAGCGCTCGCAGACGCCGCATGCCCGGAACCCCTCCGCGACGGTCCCGCGGCCGGTGAGGGCGGGGTCCACGCCCTTACCCACGGCTTCCACGATTCCCGACCACTCATGGCCGGGAACGACCGGATAGCGGACGTAGCCTGCGTCGCGGCGGCCGTCGTAGACCTCGCGGTCGCTCATGCAGATCCCGGCCGCCGCGACCCGCACCAGGACCTCGCCGGGGCCGGGCACCGGGACCTCGCGGCGCACCAGGCGGTGCGCGCCGGGCCGGTCGACGATCAGTGAACGGCTCACTTCGGCGCCCTCTGTTCCCATCCCTCGGCCCAGAGGTCGAACCGGGCCTTCTGCTGCGGGAATTCGGCCGCGGCCGCCACGTCCAGCTCGACACCGAGGCCCGGGGCGTGCGACACCTCGAAGCAGCCGGTCGCGGGATCGACGGCGGGCGCACCCTTGACCACCTTCTTGATCTCCGCGTCGGCGAAGTCGTTGAAGTGCTCCAGGATCTTGAAGTTCGGTGTGCAGGCGGCGAGTTGCAGCGAGGCCGCGGTGAGCACCGAGCCGCCGACGTTGTGCGGGGCGACGAGCATGTAGTGCGTCTCCGCCGTTGCCGCCAGCTTGCGGGTCTCCAGGATGCCGCCGATGTGGCCCACGTCCGGCTGGATGATGTCGGCCGCCTGGGACTCGAACAGCTCCCGGAACTCGATCCGGTCGTGGATGCGCTCGCCCGTGGCGACCGGCAGGTCCACCTTGTCCGCGACCTTCTTGAGCGCCTTGAGGTTCTCCGGAGGCACCGGCTCCTCCAGCCAGGCGGGCCGGAAGGAGGCCAGTTCGCGGGCCAGGCGCACCGCCGTCGACGGGCTGAACCGCCCGTGCATCTCCAGCATCAGCTCGGTGTCCGGCCCGATCGCGTCACGGACCGCCTCGATCAACGACACGGCGTACAGACGCTGTTCATGGTCCAGCTCGTAGTGGCCGGTGCCGAACGGGTCGATCTTCAGCGCGCGGTAGCCCCGGGCCACGACCTCGGCGGCGGCCTTGTGGTACGCCTCCGGCGTCCGCTCCGTGGTGTACCAGCCGTTGGCGTACGCCTTGACCCGGTCGGTCACCTTGCCGCCGAGGAGCTGCCAGACCGGCACGCCCAGCGCCTTGCCCTTGATGTCCCAACAGGCGGTCTCCACACAGGCGATGCCGGACATGACGATCTCGCCGGCCCGCCCGTAGTCGCCGTACTTCATCCGTCGCACCAGGTCCTCTACCGCGAACGGGTCGGATCCGGCGATGTGGTTGGCCTCCGCCTCCCGGAGATAGCCGATCAGTGCGTCGGTGCGGCCGAGCATCCGTGTCTCTCCGACGCCGGTGAGTCCTTCGTCGGTGTGGACGAGCACATAGGTGAGGTTGCGCCAGGGGGTCCCGACGACATGAGTGCTGATTCCCGTGATGCGCACGGCAGTTGCCCCTCGGGTCTGTTCGAGATTTCGTCATACGTTCGAAATGCTGGCGTGACCGTAATCAGCGTGCCGATGGGGTGTCAATGGGATGCGCGGCGGCTGTTCCGGCGGGACCATTGCCGGGCCGACTGCCCCGCGGATAGCCTGCGTTCGTCATATCGGCCATTGGCCGGAGTATCGAACAGGGAGTGGGTGGCGGCCATGGGACGCCTTGTCCCCGCGGTGACGAGGGCTTTCGACATACTCGAGTTGTTCCTGGAGTGCGACGGGCCCCTCTCGGCACCGGAAGTCACCCGCAAGCTGCAACTGCCGCGCACCACCGTGCACGAGCTGCTCACCACGCTCGCCGCCCGCTCCTACCTGGTCACCGTGCCGGAGCAGCCGGGCCAGTACCGCCTCGGAGTGCGCACCTACCAACTCGGCAGCCGTTACGCCGAGCAGCTCGACCTGGCCGCGGAGGGCGGGCGGGTGGCGCGCGAGGTGGCGGAGACCTGCGACGAGACCGTGCATGTCGCGATCCTCGAGGACACCGACGTCATCTACATCGCGAAGGTCGACTCCACCCATGCGGTCCGCATGGTCTCCGCCGCCGGCCGCAGACTGCCGGCACACTGCACCTCCGTCGGGAAGATGCTGCTGGCCTCCCTCCCGGCGGACGAGCTCGACGCCCGCATCGAGGGCAGGGAACTGATCGCGATGACACCCGACAGCCTCACCGATCCCGACGAGCTGCGCGCCGCTCTCGCCGGGATCCGCGAGCGCGGCATCGCCGTCGAGCACCGTGAGTCCAACCCGGACGTCAGCTGCGTCGCGGCTCCCGTGCGCGACAGTGCGGGCCGGGTCGTCGCCGCCCTGTCCATCTCCGTGCCCGTGATCCGCTGGAGCGAGGAGCGCGGGAGCGAGCTCGCCGAGCTGGCCGACAAGGGCGCCAGGGACCTGTCCGTACGCCTCGGTCACCGGGGTACCCGGTGAGGGCGGAGGTCGCGGTACGGGAACGGGCCACGCTGGGGGAGGGCCCCACCTGGGACCCCGCGACCGGGCGGCTCATATGGGTCGACATCCTGGGCTGCCGGGTCCACACCTACGACCCTGCCGGCGGCCGCCGCAGCGTCATGACCACCGAGCAGCACGTGGGTGCTGCCAAGCCCCGGGCCGGCGGGGGCCTGGTGGTCAACCTCCGGGAGGGCGTCGGCCTGTACGACACCGACGGCGCGTTCTCCTGGCTGGCCCGCCGACCGGTTCCGGGCCGGCGCGGCAACGACGCGGCCGTCGCCGCTGACGGGGCCCTGTGGGCGGGCACCATGCGCTACGACGAGAAGGCCGACGGCGGCAGCCTCTTGCGCGTCGCACCCGACGGCACCGTCACCGAGGTGTTCGGCGGCGTGGCCGTCAGCAACGGCACCGGCTGGAGCCCGGACGGCTCGCTGATGTACTACGTCGACAGCCCGACCCGTCGCATCGACGTCTGCCGGATGTCCGGCGAACGGCCCCTCGACCGGCGGTCGTTCGTCACCGTCGAGCCCGGCGCCGGCTTCCCGGACGGCCTCACCGTCGATGCCGACGGCTGTGTCTGGGTCGCCTTCTGGGACGGTGCCAGGCTGTGCAGATACACCCCGCGAGGCGACCTGGACCGCACTCTCGAACTCCCCGTACGCCGCCCCACCGCCTGCGCCTTCGGAGGCCCCGGGCTCCGCGACCTGTACATCACGACCGCCCGCACGGGTCTCGCCCGCCCGCACCCGCTCTCCGGCTCCCTGTTGGTGGTGCCGGGCGCGGGAGTGGGGATGCCCGCCGCCGCGTTCGGGGGCTGAGAACCCGAGGGCCCTAATCCTCCAGGCGCGGGCGGCTCTCGTAGGGCGGCCACAGGTGTGCCGTCTCGCCCGGCGCGATCTGGTCGACGACCTCGGCCAGCGCCGCACACGCGACCTCGATCTTGCGGCGGACGCCGATCTGCTCGGTGATGATCGCCGCCAGCAGCAGGCCGGTCAGAGCCGCACATCCGTTGAGAGCCTGGAGAATGATCATGACCTCGAGAACGGAGCGGTCGGCGAACGGGCCGGCACCGTCCGTGGCCGCCCCGATCGCCACCACCGAGATCATCAGTGCGCACGGGGCGGAGCCGGGCAGCTGAAAACGCAGGGCGGCCCAGATCAGCACGGGGAACACCAGGAACAGAAGCGCCAGCTCGACCCGGGTCGCGATCACCGTGACGACCAGGGACGCCACCGTGAGGGCAGTGGCCTCCGTCCACCAGTAGGGGCGGGTCACACGGGGGATCCGGGCCCGGCGCAGTACGAGCAGAACCGGCGTGATCACGAGGACCCCCATCGCGTCCCCGGCCCACCATGCCGACCACACCGCCCAGAACTCGCCGAGCGGCAGGGAGCCGTTCACCAGCAGGCTTCCCGCACCGAGCGTCGCGCTGACCAGCATGCCGCCCAGTGCGCCGAGGAAGATGAGCGCGAGACCGTCGCGCAGCCGGTCGAGCTCCGTCCGGAAGCCGATCCGCCGGAGCATCAGATAGGCGGCCACAGGCGCGATCGTGTTCCCGGCCACGATGCCGAGGGACCCGATGTCCATGGAGTTGATGGTGGCGATGGTGACCACCGTGCCGATGGCGATCCCGGGCCACACCCCGATCCCCAGCCACAGCAGACAGGTCAGGGCGATGCCCGTGGGCGGCCACAGCGGCGTGACCACCGCCCCCTCCACGACCACCTGCTGAAGCAGGCCGATCTGCCCGCCGACGCAGTAGGCGGCGGCAACGGCGAGGATCCGCAGCAGCGCTGCGGCCGTACGTCGGACTTGCTCGCTCCGGACCACGCCTTTCATCACACAGCGTCCGCGCCGCCGAGTCCGCGTGACACGCGCGGCGCGCGCCCGGATCTATCCGATGCCCGATGCGTCCCGCACTGCCGCGGCGGCTTCCACCGGGTCGTGGAGCAGGACCAGGACCGCCGCGTCGTCCGTGTGCTCGGTCAGCGCCGCCGCCTCCATCACCTGCGCGGCCAGTTCCTCCGCGTCCACGTCCTGCTGCACCGCGGAACGGACCAGCCGGGTGACCGCCTCCAGCCCCGCCTCGAGGGGATACGAGGGCCCTTCCACGACACCGTCGGTCAGCAGGACGAACGCGCCGCCGCTGGACAGCCGGCGCCGCTGGACCGGGTACAGCTCGCCGGGCAGGATGCCGAGCGGCACACCGGCCTCCTCCTCGACGATCCCGCCGTCCCCGGCGGCCGTCGCCCACACGGCGGGCACATGCCCCGCACGGGCGCTCTCCAGCTCGCCGGTGGCCGGGTGGTAACGGAGGAAGCTGCAGGTCGCGAAGAGCCCGTGGTCCACGGACAGCAGCAGTTCGTTGGCCCGGCGGAGCACTTCGCCGGGGTCGGGGGTGGCGGTGGCCACGGCGCGCAGTCCGATGCGTACCTGCCCCATGAAGGCGGCGGCCTCCACGTCGTGGCCCTGCACGTCGCCGATGGAGAAGCCGAGGGAGCCGTCCGGCAGCACGAAACCGTCGTACCAGTCACCGCCGATGTCGAGACCGTTGCGCGCCGGTGCGTACGCGGCGGCGACCCGCAGCCCCGGGACGGCGGGAAGGCCGGCGGGGAGCATCGAACGCTGCAGCGCCTCGGCCAGTTCGACCCGGGCCTGCTGCCGCTCCGCGCCTTGGCGCACACGGTCCGTGAGCCGTCCAAGGGTGGTCAGCATCTCGTCGGCGGTCGCCGATCGCAGGGGACGGCGCCGGGTCATGGACCTCTCCGAGCTGCGTCCGAAGGTCGACCGGCCCGGTCACTCGCGCGGCGCACGGTGGACCCGGATCGGCTGGGACTGGAGCCCGCGTTCATTGTATTTGCGCCGGGCGGTCCGCGCGCGGACGGTCCTCGCAGGGCACCCGGTGCGCCGGGTCCTTCACAGCGGCCGGTTCCTGGCCGTCTGTGTCGCAGGTCCGGGCAGGCGGCGCCATGGCCCATCGGATCGTGCGGGTCAGCGCGATCCCGCCGAGCCGCACACAGGACCGCTCGACGGCGGGCAGATGCGGCAGGCCGAGCGGCTTGCGTGCCCACGTCGGCAGCATGGAAACCGCGTTCGCCGCCAGGAGCGCGTACGGGGCACGGGCCGCCCAGGGCAGCGGCGGATGGAGCAGTATGAAGCGGGTCGCCTCCTGGGCCTGCTCGGTGGGCCGGAGTTCGCCGCGATAGGCGGCCAGCCGTTCGGCCAGCTCCCGCCGGTCGTGCGGTGGGTCGACGACGCCCAGCGCCGTCGCCACCCTTGCCGTGTCGGCGATGTAGGCGTCACAGCCGGCGGCGTCCAGCGGATGGGCGCCGTAGCGCTGGTGGGCGCGCAGAAAGCAGTCGACCTCCGCGACGTGCACCCAGGCCAGGAGATGGGGGTCGGAGGCACGGTAGGCCTCACCGGTCCCCGTGGTGCCGGTCACCCGCTCGTGGACTGCCCGGACCCTGTCCACCGCGTGCTGCGCGTCGTCGGCCGTTCCGTACGTCGTCACGGCCAGAAACGTGCTGGTCCGCTGGAGCCGTCCCCACGGGTCGCCCCGGTAGCCGGAGTGGGCCGCCACGGCCGCCATGGCCAGCGGGTGCAAGGTCTGGAGCAGCAGAGCGCTCAGGCCGCCGATGAACATCGAGGCGTCGCCGTGGACGGTACGGATGGGCCGGTCGGGGCCGAACCACCGGGGCCCCGGAGTGTCGTGGATCCGCGCGCGCGTCGTGGGGCCGGACGGTCCCGCGACGCGCGCGGAGAGGCTGCTGCCGAGGCGTTGCCGAAGGCAGGGCGCTCTGAGCGCAGACATGCTCATCCCACCAGTATCGCCCGGGCGTAAAGCCCTGCCGTGAGCCGACGGCACACCCCCGGCTCACGGCACCGCAGGCCCCCGCTCACGAAGCCCCTAACGGTGGGTGGCCAGGAATCCCGCGAACACGCACAGGGCCGCTGAGCCGAGCAGTGCCGCGACGCTCGCGCAGAGCAGACGGCGCCTGAGCTCCTCGTAGCGGGCCGTGTACTCCGCACGCAGCTCCTGGGACCGTGCCACCAGCGCCGCAAGGACGCGCCGTGACACCGCGATGCGGTCCCCGGTGTAGACGCGGACGACCTCCTCGCGCTGCCCGGTGGTCAGCCAGGGCAGCCGGTCGGCGAACGCCTCCGCATCCCGTTCGGCCTCCTGCACATGGCTCCGGGCGAGCAGATAGCCCTCGATCCGCGCGATCCCCTCGGCGATCTCGGATTCGGTCTCCCGCTGCCGCACCGGACCGCTCACCTCTCGTTCTTGCCGTCGCCGAGCGGCGGAGCAACTCCCTGCCCCGGCTCGTAGACGTCGCGCCGGCCCGCGTCGGTCACGTGGTCGAGCGTCGCGATACCCGGATGGTGCAGGTCGAAGGCGGGGGACTCGGAGCGGATGCGGGGGAGGGTGGTGAAGTTGTGCCGGGGTGGCGGGCAGGACGTTGCCCACTCGAGCGAACGGCCGTAGCCCCACGGGTCGTCGACCTCGACCATCTTCCCGTACTTCGCCGTCTTCCAGACGTTGTACATGAACGGCAGCATCGACAGCCCGAGCAGGAACGAGGCGATCGTCGAGATGGTGTTCAGCGCCGTGAAGCCGTCCATGTTGAGGTAGTCCGCGTAACGGCGCGGCATTCCCTCCGCGCCCAGCCAGTGCTGCACCAGGAACGTGCCGTGGAAGCCGATGAACAGCGTCCAGAACGTGATCTTGCCGAGCCGCTCGTCCAGCATCCTGCCCGTAAACTTCGGCCACCAGTAGTGGAATCCGGCGAACATCGCGAACACCACGGTGCCGAAGACGACGTAGTGGAAGTGCGCGACGACGAAGTACGAGTCGGAGACATGGAAGTCCAACGGCGGCGAGGCGAGAATGATGCCGGTCAGGCCACCGAACAGGAACGTCACCAGGAAGCCGATCGACCACAGCATCGGCGTCTCGAAGGACAACGAGCCCTTCCACATCGTTCCGATCCAGTTGAAGAACTTCACACCCGTCGGAACGGCGATCAGGAACGTCATGAAGGAGAA
>NZ_JBEXRZ010000054.1:0-39350 GCF_040613325.1 Streptomyces sp. NPDC006283
CCGCACCCCCCCGGCTTTCTCGCCCCCCCCGGCGCCCGCCCCCCCCCCCACACCCCCGCGCTCGGGCGGGTGTCTGCGCCGGCGCCCCCGCCCCCCCCCCGCTCAGTCTCCGTACACGAATCGCTCGGCCAGGTCCTCGCCGAGCGATTCGGCGGCGGACCGGCTCTCGATCGGCGAGACCCGGGAGTTCTTGAACACGATGTACGTGACGCCCGAGGGAACGCCGCCCGTCGCGGGGTCCGGGTCGATTCCGAGCGCCTTCGCCGCGCCGTACGACGCCTCACCGATGATCCCTTCCGGGCCGGTGTCCCCCACGACCGCGTACTGCAGCCTGCCCTTGTAGATGATCGCCGCGAGCGAGCCGCCGCGGATGCCGGACCTCCGGTAGTCCCAGGTCGAGCTCGGCATCGGTACGACGATGAAGGGCAGCTTCTCCGAGTTCAGGTACCGGCCGTCGGACTGGGTGAAGGACGTCGTCGGCAGGAACGACGGATCGGTGTCCTCATTGCAGCGGGCGGTGCGCCGGCCGTCGCAGTCGATGTCCATGTCGGCCTTCCAGGACACCGCGGAGCCGTGGTCGCAGACGGGTATGTTCTCCCGCTTGCCGCTGTCGGTGCTGTACTTGCCGTCGGATATCTGGTCGCAGCGTCCGAGCGCGTCCAGCAGGTCGTCGGCGTCGACACCGTAGCCCGCGGCGCGGTAGTCGTCCGGTGCGGGCGGCGGGGGCACCGCCCCGGCGTACGCGGCTGCGGGCAGTGCCGTCGTTCCGAGCACAACTGTGCTCATGGCAAGGGCGAGAGTGAAGTTTCGTATGTGCACGGGGAAGCCTTTCTGTCGAAAGCCTTCCTACCTCCGCGGACACCGACCGGCCCGAATCAAAGCGCCGTTCGGGTGACATTGCGCGCGGACGCGCGTTCGAGTATGTGTCTCTCGGAGTGCCTGATGCCGGTCACCGGGCGGACTGCCCGGCGACCGGCATCGGAGCGCCTCCGCCGGCCGCGCTCAGCGGGAGGGCCGCACCACCATCGCGGAGCCGCCGCCGCGCCGCTTCTTCTCCGCCGCCGCGAGCCAGCGCCCGTCCGGAAGCCGCTGGACGCCGGTGGCCGCACCGATCTCCGGGTTCAGCCGGAAGGAGTGCCCGATGGCCTCCAGCCGCTTTCGCAGCAGGCTGTCGTTCCACAACTCCGGCTCCAGCTCCGTCGTCGGCTGGTTGCGCTGGCTCGCCCTGGGGGCGGCGATCGCGTCCTCGAGCCGCTGGCCCCGGTCGAGATGGCCCGTCAGTGTCTGGAGCACCGTTGTGATGATGGTCGCGCCGCCGGGTGATCCGAGCGCCAGCACGGGACGGCCGTGGTGGTCCAGCACGATCGTCGGCGAGATGGAGGAACGCGGCCGCTTGCCGGGGCCCGGCAGGTTCGGGTCGTGGACGGCCGGGTCGGCCGGCGCGAACGAGAAGTCCGTCAGCTCGTTGTTGAGCAGGAAACCGCGTCCCGGGACGGTGATGCCGCTGCCGCCCGTCTGCTCGATGGTCAGCGTGTAGGCGACGACGTTGCCCCACTTGTCGGCGGTCGTCAGATGGGTGGTGTTCTCGCCCTCGTACGTCGTCGGGGCGGCCCGGCCCGTGGCCTCGCACGGTGCGGGCCGGCGCGGGTCGCCGGGTGCGAGCGGGCTCGCGAGCACCGCGTCGTCCTGGATCAGGCACTCGCGGGAATCGGCGAACCTCTGCGACAGCAGCCCCCGGACCGGCACGTCCTCGAACGCCGGGTCGCCGACCCACCGCCCGCGGTCGGCGAACGCGATACGGCTCGCCTCGATCAGCCGGTGCAGATACCGCTCCTTCGAGACCTTCGACAGATCGGTGCGCTCCAGGATGTCGAGCGCCTCACCGACACTGGTGCCGCCGGAGGACGACGGCGCCATGCCGTACACGTTCAGGCCGCGGTACGACACCTTCGTCGGTGTGCGGCGCACGGTTTTGTACGTCGCGAGGTCCCGCTCCGTCAGGTCGCCCGGCCGCACCACCCGCGCGGCGCCCGCGGCCACCGGCGGGTTGCGCACCGTGCGGACGATGTCCTCGGCGAGGCCGCCCTCGTAGAGCGCGCCGACGCCCTCGCGGCCGAGTTCCTTGTAGGTGCGGGCCAGGTCCGGGTTCCGGATGACCGAGCCGACGACCGGGAGCCGGCCGCCGGGCAGGAACAGCTCCGCGGAGTCGGGGAAGTCACGGAAGCGCGCCTCGTTGGCCGCGGTCTGCGAGCGGAAGGTCTCGTCGACGGTGAAGCCGTGCTTCGCCAGCCGCTCGGCGGGCTTGAGCAGTTCTCCGAGCTGCCTGCTGCCCCATGCGTCGAGCGCGGCGTCCCAGGTTGCGGGCGTGCCCGGTGTGCCGACGCCGAGGCCGCTGGTCACGGCCTCCGCGAACGGGACGGGGCGGCCGTTCTCCAGGAAGAGGGAGGCGTCGGCCGAGCGCGGCGCACTCTCGCGGCCGTCGATGGTGTGCACGGCGCGGGTCCTGGCGTCGTAGTGGACGAAGTAGCCGCCACCGCCGATGCCCGCCGAGTACGGCTCCGTCACACCGAGCGCCGCGGCGGTGGCCACCGCCGCGTCCACCGCGTTGCCTCCGTTGCGCAGCACCTCGATGCCGGCGGCGGAGGCGTCCGGGTCGACGCTCGCGACCGCTCCGCCGTGGCCCACGGCGACGGGCGACTTGGCGGGGGGCGAGGTGGGCGGGGAGTGATGCGCGGGCGGGGCTGCCGCACCGATGGTGACGACAGTCGCGGCAAGGGCCACGAGTGATGTTTTCCGTGCGGCGGAGCGACGCATTCGTACCTCCAGTCAGCCGGTGTCGACGCAGCGTAACTTTCCGCGGAGCCTACGGACAGGACCGGCTCGAACAGCGGTGCGCAGCACCGCTAACATGCGCGCCCATGACTGACGACGTACGCAACATCGTGCTCGGGGTGGTGGCAGCAGGGATCAGTGCCGCACTCGGCTGGCTCGCCCGCACCTACTTGTGGCGGCGCCGACTGCGGCGCAAGCAGGCGTTCTTCGGGCTGCCACCGAACTCCGAGTCGCTGCTCGTCGTCAA
This sequence comes from Streptomyces sp. NPDC006283, assembly GCF_040613325.1. NCBI lineage: Bacteria > Bacillati > Actinomycetota > Actinomycetes > Kitasatosporales > Streptomycetaceae > Streptomyces > Streptomyces sp. NPDC006283. The sequence goes on from NZ_JBEXRZ010000054.1 coordinate 3,080, forward strand.
CCGCGAGGCGGGGCGCGACGGTTCGGTGCACCGCTTCGACGTCTTCGCGCTGCTGGAGCTGGCCGCGCTCATCAAGGACTGCGGGGCGAAGGCCCAGATCGTCTGGCACGACACGGCGCAGCAGGGCTTCGGTGAGCGCACCGAGTTCTGCGTGGGCGGGCCGGGGTCGAATCGCCGCATGTCGGCGCATCTGCAGAGCATGCTGCCGGGCGTGAAGGTGAACCTCGATGCCGAACCGGGGCCGGATCAGATCTCGTTCCAGATCGGCTCCGAGCGGTACCGCATGGAGCCGGGTTCGTCCGAGTACGTGCTGTTGGCACGGCTGACCGCCGGGCAGGAGTCGCGGCCGGTGTTCCTCTTCTGCGGCCAGCGCGCCATAACCAACCAGGCGGCCGGCCGCTATCTGGCCCGCCACCATGTGAAGCTCGCCCGCAAGCACGGCAACAGCTCCTTCTGTCTGCTGCTCAAGGTGATCAACTCGCAGGCGTACGGCCCCGATGTGGTCGAACTGGTCGCCGATGTGACGCGGGCCGCGCAGGCACCCGTCCCGGCGGCCCGCACCTCCCACCGGGCGGCGAGCTGACCCGCCCAGCCTCATCCGGTGGTCAGCGGCAGTGACTTGATCCCGTTGATGAAGTTGGACACCAGTCGGCGGTGCGGCGCCGCCTGCCGGTACGGCGGGAGCACCTCCAGTGCCTCCTCGTGGAGCACCCGCAGCTGAAGGCGGGCGAAGTGCGCGCCCAGACAGACGTGCGGGCCGTCACCGAACGACACGTGCGGGTTGGGGCTGCGGGTCAGGTCGAGGCGGTGCGGCTCGTCGAAGACCCGCTCGTCGTGGTTGGCGGAGGCATGGAGGACGACGACCTTGTCGCCGGCCCGGATCTGCTGTCCGGCCAGCAGGGTGTCCTTCGTCGCGGTCCGGCGGAAGCTGAGGACCGGCGGGTGGTGGCGCAGGAGTTCCTCGACGGCGGTGCCGGGGTCCGCCTCGCCCGCTCGCAGTCTGCGCTGCTCCGACGGGTGCTCCGCGAGGGCGAGGAAGCCGCCGGGGGCGGCGCTGCGGACGGTGTCGTTGCCGGCGACGGTGAGCAGGAAGAAGAACATCTCCAGTTCGGCGTCGCGGAGTTCACCTGTGGCCAGCGAGGTCATGACGTCGTCGGTGGGGTGCCGGCGTTTGTGCGCCGCGAGCTGCTGGGCGTAGTCGAACATTTCCTGGAGCATGGCCGGTGAGCGCGGGTTGACGGGCCTGCCGTCGGGCCCGAGGACGGGCGGCTCGTCGGGGTCCTGGTAGGCGATCACCCGTTCCGTCCACTCGAGCAGCAGCCCACGGTCGCTTGTCGGGACGCCGAGGAGGTCGGCCAGGTTGAGCAGCGCGTAGTCGTCGGTGACGGTGTGGACCAGATCGAAGGTGTCCCCCGACTGCCGGGCTGCGTCGAGGAGTTGGCGGGCACGGGTGCGGGCGGACGCGGTGAAGCGGTCGACGCGGCCGGGGGTGAACGCCCGGCTGACCAGGCGCCGCAGCCTGCCGTGGTCCGGAGGGTCCTGGTTGAGCATCATGCGCCGGATGAAGGGCAGGTCGGCCGGGTCGGGGTCGCGGATCTGGGTGGCCCCGAGGTGCGACGAGAAGGTGGTGGCGTCCTTGAGGACGCGGACGACGTCCGCGTGCCGGGTGACCGCCCAGAAGCCGGGCCCCGGCGGCCAGCCGAGGACTTCGTACTCCTCCTGCCAGGCCACCGGGTGGTGGTCGCGCAGCTCGCGGTAGGACGCGTGCGGCACTCCTGCGGCATGGATCCGCGGGTCGAAGACATCGGGCACCGTCATGCCGGAAGATCTTGCCCGCTCTCGTCGGCCCGCAGGAAGTCCTCGATCGTGCGGATGAGTTGCAGCGGGGTCTCGTCCATCGCGTAGTGGCCGGCGCAGGGCAGTTCGACGAGCGCCGCTCCGGTGTAGTGGCGCAGCCAGGTCTCGTGCAAAAAGTCCGCGGTGAACACCGGGTCGAGCGCCCCGGTCACGGCGAGCGCCGGGAGGGTGGCGCCGGCCACCTCGGGGTGGAAGTCGTCGCCCGCCCAGGAGTCGAGCCAGGCGCGCAGCGCCGTGGCGTCGCTTCGGGCCAGGGAGCGTTCGACCATGCGGTCCAGCCAGGCGTCGGGCCGGACGGAACCGGTGGTGAAATCGATGATCGCCCGGCGGCTCGCGGGCTTTCCCGCCGCGGAGGTGAACAGCTCCCACTGTTCCGGGGGCATCTTCCAACCGGAGGCGGGCACGGGTGAGATGCCGACGATCCGGCGCACCCGCTCCGGCGCGGCGGCCAGCACACGCTGCACGACCGAGCCGCCCATCGAGTGGCCGACGAGGGAGAACGTCTCCCAGCCCAGCCGGTCGGCGAGTCCGATCAGGTCGGCGGCGCCCTCGGAGGTCGTGTACGCGCCCTGCGCGTCCCGCGCCTCGCCGTAGCCGCGCAGATCGGGGAGAGCGTAGGTGAAGGCCTGCCGGTCGATGTCCGGGAGGAGGCTGTCGTAGGCGGAGCGGTCGGCGAACCAGCCGTGGACGGCGAGCACGCCGTGCGGGCCGGAACCGTGCAGGGAGTGGGGCAGCGGGAAGGGAGCCACGGCGTCTCCGTTCAGCGGCTCGTGCGGAACACCACAACAGTGCTGGTCCGCGGCCGTCCGGGCAAGGCCCCGGACGGCGTATCGGGCCGGGCGCTTTCCGGCCACCGCCACGGCACGCTCGGCGGCGGCGCCTCGGGCGCGCTTCTCGGCGCGCAGCCCGCTGACACGACGTCCAATAATTGTTACGCTGGCGTAACTTACTGGGGAGTTACCTCCGGTAGCTCCTCCCCGTTACCTTCGGGTCACTTCGTAGGGACAGATGAGTCAGGAGTGACCTGTGGGACTTTCTCGCACGGCTCTGCGCACCACTGCCATCGGTACGGTCTCCGCCGCGCTGCTCGCCGGTTCCGCCACCACCGCGGCCCCCGCCGCCCCTGCGGCCGCCCCCGCCCTCGCCCAGCAGGACAGCGCCACCGCCCCGGGCCTGCGATTCGTCGACATCGCGGGCGACGGAGGAACGGTGCTCAAGGCCAACGTCACCACGCCCGCGGACTGGGACGGCCGGCAGACCTATCCCGTCATCGTGCTCCCCACCAGCTGGGCGATGCCGCAGGTCGAGTACCTCGCCCAGGCGAGGAAGCTCGCCGACTCGGGCTATGTCGTAGTGAGTTACAACTCCCGCGGCTTCTGGCAGTCCGGCGGCGAGATCGAGACCGCCGGGCCCCCGGACATCGCCGACGCGTCCAAGGTGATCGACTGGGCGCTGGTCAACACACCGGCCGATCCGGACAGAGTCGGCATGGCGGGTGTCTCCTACGGCGCGGGCATCAGCCTGCTCGCCTCCGCGAAGGACAAGCGCATCAAGGCCGTCGTCGCGCTCAGCGGCTGGGCCGACCTCATCGACTCCATTTACAGTGGCCGCACCCAGCACCTCCAGGCCGCCGCCCTGCTCAGCGGCGCCGGTTATCTCACCGGCCGCCCCAGCGACGAGCTCCAGCAGATCATGTCCGACTTCCTGACCTCCAACCTGGCCAAGGAGCAGGACATGATCGAGTGGGGACGCAAGCGCTCCCCCGCCACCTACCTCGACGAGATCAACGCCAACGGCGCCGCGATCATGCTGGGCAACGCGTGGGGCGACTCGCTCTTCCCGCCCAACCAGTACGCCGACTTCTACGAGCGGCTCAGCGTCCCCAAGCGCCTCGAGTTCCGCCCGGGCGACCACGCCACCGCGGAGGCCACCGGCCTGCTCGGCCTGCCCAACGACACGTGGACCAGTGCCCACCGCTGGTTCGACCATCACCTCAAGGGCGTGGACAACGGAGTCGACCGCGAGCAGCCCGTGCGTATCAAGACCCGCTCCACCGGCGCGTACGAGACCTATGCCGACTGGAAGTCGGTGGGCGCCGACCGGCGCAAGATCGAGCTGGGCGGCTCGCCGCGGATCCGCGCCAACGTCGACTCCGGGGCGAACGGCGGGGTCATCTTCCTGTCCAGCATGCTCGACCAGTTCGTCAAGCTGCCGCCCATGGCGTCCATCCCGCTGCTGCCGCGCTCGTACGCCGCCGTTTGGCAGTCGCCGCGCTACCGCAGCACCCAGCAGGTCCGGGGCACGGCACAGCTGCACACCACGGTGACGAGCACCAAGGAGAGCGGCACCCTCGTCGCCTACCTCTACGACGTGGGCCCGCTCGGCCTCGGCAAGCTGGTCGCAAGCGCGCCGTACACCTTCCACGACAAGACGCCCGGCCGGCCGTTCACCGTCGACCTGGAGTTGTTCTCCACCGCCTACGACGTACCGGCCGGCCACCGTCTGGCCGTGGTCGTCGACACCGTCGACCCGCTCTACATCGAGCACAACCCGACCGGCGCGCAGCTGACCTTCTCCTCACCCGCGGCCGACCCCTCGTATCTGTCGGTCCCGCTGCGCCAGGAGTGATCACCGGCTGCTGCCGGCTGGGTCCCCTGCCTCATCCAGGGGAGAAGGTGGTGCTCCATGAACCACTGCCTCGTTCCGCTCTCGCCTGTCGGGGCATGGGGATCCCACGGCAGTCAGTGCTTGAGGGCAGTCAGTGCTTGAGGATCTTGGAGAGGAAGTCCTTGGCGCGGTCGGTCCGAGGATCGGTGAAGAAGGCCTCGGGCGTGCGGTCCTCGATGATGCGGCCGTCGGCCATGAAGACGACGCGGTTGGCGGCGGAGCGGGCGAAGCCCATCTCGTGGGTGACCACGACCATGGTCATTCCCTCCTGGGCGAGTTGCTGCATCACCTCCAGCACCTCGTTGATCATCTCGGGGTCGAGGGCAGAGGTCGGCTCGTCGAAGAGCATGACCTTGGGGTCCATGGCCAGGGCGCGGGCGATGGCCACGCGCTGCTGCTGGCCGCCGGAGAGCTGGGCGGGGAACTTGTCCGCCTGATCGGCGAGACCGACGCGCTCGAGCAGTTCACGGGAGCGGCGTTCGGCGTCTTCCTTCCCCCGCCCGCGGACCTTGACGGGACCGAGGGAGACGTTCGCCAGCACGGTCTTGTGCGCGAAGAGATTGAAGGACTGGAAGACCATACCGACGTCGGCGCGGAGCTTCGCGAGGGCCTTGCCCTCCTCCGGGAGCGGCTGACCGTCGATGGTGATGTGGCCCGACTCGATGGTCTCGAGTCTGTTGATGGCCCGGCACAGCGTCGACTTTCCCGAGCCGGACGGTCCGATGACCACGACCACCTCCCCCCGGCCGACGGTGAGGTTGACGTCCCGGAGAACGTGTAACTGCCCGAAGTACTTGTTGACATCACGCAGCTCGATCAACGGATCGACGGCCATACGCTGCCCTACCCACTCTCAGCTGTGTGTCGAGGTCAGCGCAAACTATCCAGCGCGGCAAGGGACTTCACACCCGACACGCATAAGTAGGGCATAAGCCGTATTAATATAGAACCTCATGAACCAGGTAACCGCGCGGCCTTGTGGGAGCGTCAGGCTTCCGCCGCCTCGCCGTAGACCTGCGACAGCTGGGGGGCACCGTTGAACGCCCATTCCACCCCCGCCTCGACCACGCTGATCTCACGGCCGGAGGCGAGCCGCACCACCGGATGACCGCCCGGCCAGATGTGCCAGGCCGCACCGGGCACCGTGCGGACGATCACGGTGCCGAGGTAGAGACCCGCGTCGTTCCCCAGCCACGGCAGCTCCTCCGGATCGTCGCGCCAGCGCGGCGGCAGCTGATCCAGCGCCGCCAACGAGCTGGGTGAGTCGTCCAGTTCGAGCCCGGACTGCCCGGCGCGGGCGCGCAGGAGCTCACATTCGGACAGCAGCTCGGTGATCGCCGCCGCACGCTCCGGATCATGTTCGGCGGCGGCCGACTCGCCCTTGTCCCGTTCATCGCTGTGGCGCCCCAGCCAGTGGTCCAAGAAAGGGATGTTCATACTGCAAAGAGTCGCATCCCGGCGCCCGAGCGCACCACTGGGCGCGCGTCAACCAACCTCACGTGTCCAGATCGACAACAACCGGTGCGTGGTCCGACGCGCCCTTGCCCTTGCGCTCCTCGCGGTCGACATAGCTGTCCTTGACGGCCTTCGCGAAGGGCTCGTTGCCGTAGACCAGGTCGATCCGCATGCCGCGGTTCTTGGGGAAGCAGAGCTGTCGGTAGTCCCAGTACGTGAACGGGTGCTCGTACTTCAGCGGGCGCGGCACGACATCGGACAGGCCCCGCTTGCGCAGCGCCTCCAGAGCCGCCCGCTCCGGCGGCGTCACATGGGTCATCCCCTCGAAGAAGGACGGGTCCCACACGTCGTCGTCGGTCGGGGCGATGTTGAAGTCGCCGAGCACGGCGAACGGACGACCGCCCGCGGCGTCGTCGGTCACCGCGACGGACAGGGCTTCCAGCCAGCGCAGCTTGTAGCCGTAGTGGTCATGGGCGACCTCCCGGCCGTTCGGCACGTAGACCGACCAGACGCGGGCCGGGCCGCAGGTCGCGGAGATCGCCCGCGGCTCCTGCAGGCCCTCGTAGTCAGGGGCGCCGGGCAGACCGCGGACGACGTCGTCCAGGCCGACCCGGGAGATCAGCGCCACGCCGTTCCACCTGCCGGTGGCGTGCACCGCGGACTCGTAGCCGAGCTCGCGCAGCTCGTCGGCGGGGAACTGCTCCTCGGTGCACTTGGTCTCCTGGACGCACAGCACGTCGGTGCCGCTGCTCTCCAGCCAGGCCAGCAGCCGGGGCAGCCGGGCGGTGATCGAGTTGACGTTCCACGTGGCGATACGCATGGCTCACAGCCTAACGGCGGGGTACGACAGTCACCCGGCCCGCCGCGTCCTCACACGTCGCGCGACTCCCCCGGGACCAGCCGACCGTGCTCCGCGCCGCCGAGTCCGCCGATCTGCCGGTCGTAGATCGGCCGGGCGAGGTCCGTGAGCAGGGCGTCGTGGACATCGATGGCCCGCCGCGGCCGCACCTCGCGCACGTAGTCGATGACCTCGGCGATCTTGTTCCACGGAGCGTGCACGGGCAGCATCAGTGTGTCCACGGGGTGGTCGGGGACGGTGAGCGCGTCGCCGGGGTGGAAGACGGAGCCGTCCACGAGGAAGCCGACATTGGTGATCCGCGGAATGTCCGGGTGGATCACGGCGTGGAGCTCGCCGTGCACCTGCACCTCGAAGCCGGCCGCGGTGAACGAGTCACCGTGGCCCACCGTGTGCACGCGGCCGGGAAACGCCGCGGAGAGCTGGTCCGCGACGCTGCGCAGCGTCCACAGCGCGGCCGCCGGATTGGTCTCTAGCGCCGCCCGCAGCCGGCCCTCGTCGAAATGGTCGGGGTGCTCATGGGTCACGAGGAGCACGTCGGCGCCCGCGGCGGCGTCCTGCTCGCTGAAGCCGCCCGGGTCGACGACCAGCCGCCGTCCGTCCTTCTCCAACTGAACGCAGGCATGGGTCTTCTTGGTGAGCCTCATGCCACCCATCCTGCTATGCCCGGGGCGTCGTCTCCTCCTGAATCACGGCCTGCGCGACCTTGAACGCGGAGTTCGCCGCCGGAACGCCGCAGTACACGGCCGTGTGGATCAGTACCTCGCGGATCTCCGCGGGAGTCAGTCCGTTGCGCAGCGCGGCCCTGGTGTGGAAGGCCAGCTCGTCCAGGTGTCCGCCGGCGACCAGAGCCGTCAGCGTCACGCAGCTGCGGGTGCGTCGGTCGAGGCCCTCGCGGGTCCAGACCTCACCCCAGGCGTAACGGGTGAGCAGCTCCTGGAAGTCCCCGGTGAAGTCGTCCTCGCCGGCCATGACCGCGTCGACATGCGCGTCGCCGAGCACCTCGCGGCGCACCTTCATGCCGGCCTGGTACGGGTCGGCCCTGCCGGTGTGCGCCTGCGGCTGCTCGGGAGGGGCGGGGGCGATCTCCGCCACCGGGGCGACGGGCGCGGAGACGACGGGCGCGGGCGGGGCGGGAAAGGCCGTGAGGGTGTCGTGCCAGGCGGTGGCGAAGTGGTGGGCGAGCAGATCCGTGACGGCGGCGGGCTGCTCGACCGGGGCGAGATGGGAGGCGCCGGGCACGAGCGCGAGCCGGGCGTCCGGTATGCCCGCGACCAGCGTCCGGGCCTCGGCGGGGCCGGTGACCTGGTCCTCGGAGCCCACCAGGACGAGCGTGGGGACGCCGACCCGGCCGAGTTCGGCGCGGACGTCGAAGGCCGCGAGCGCCTCACAGGCGGCGATGTAGCAGCCGGGGTCGGTGGTGCGGACCATCTGGACGGCCCATTCGACGATCGCCGGCTGGGCGGCGGCGAACGCCTGGGTGAACCAGCGCTCGGGGGCGCTGCGGGCGATCGGATCCAGGCCGTTCGTACGGACGACCACGCCGCGTTGGCGGAACTCGTCGGCCGTGCCGAACCGCGGAGAGGCGGCCACCAGCGCCAGCGTCGCCACGCGATGCGGATGGCGCAGCGCCAGCTCGATGCCGACAGCGCCGCCGATCGAGCAGCCCGCGAAGCCGAACCGCTGCACACCCAGTTGGTCCAGGGTGGCGAGCAGCCGCTCGGCGAGGTCGGTGACGGAGGTGGCGGGGTGCGCGGGCGCGCCGCCGTGGCCGGGCAGGTCGAACCGGATCACCCGCCAGCGCTCGGACAGCTCGGCGATCTGCCGGTCCCACATGTGCCAGGTGGTACCCAGTGAGGGACCCAGGATCAGGGCCGGAGCGTCTTCTGGCCCGTCAAGGCGGTATTGCAGGGTTTTCGGTGGTGTCTCACTCACGCCCCAGACCCTCTCACGCATCACGGACGCCCCCATGACCGGGGTTCGGTGAGAAGTGCGGCCGTTCCTCGATGTCCGGGTACGTCAACCAGGGCGCATATCAGCGTGACGCCGCCTGCGGTCTCGGATGTCCGGGCACGATCTCGGTCACGTGGACCCGGTGGTCGTACGCGCGTGCGACGACGTCCTGTGGTGTCCGTCCGGAGCCGGGTCGGCCGGTCCGGGCAGCCCGCTGGGAACGGCTCCTGGGACCGGGCGTCCGGGGGCCGACTCGGTGCTCTCGCCGAGGAAGCCGCCCGACTGGTGCTGCCACAGCTTGGCGTAGGCACCGTTCGCCGCGAGCAGCTCCTCGTGGGTGCCCTGCTCGACGACGCTTCCGCGGTCGAGGACGACGAGACGGTCCATGCCGGCGACGGTGCTCAGACGGTGGGCGACCACGAGAGCCGTACGTCCGTCCATCAACCGCCACAGAGCGTCCTGGACGAGGAGCTCGCTCTCCGAGTCCAGCGCGCTGGTCGCCTCGTCGAGCAGCAGGACCGGGGCGTCGCGCAGGATGGCCCTGGCGAGGGCGACGCGCTGGCGCTGGCCGCCCGAGAGTTTCACTCCCCGCTCCCCCACCAGGGTGGCGAAGCCGTCGGGGAGTTGGTCGGCGAACTCCGTGACGTGCGCGGCCGCGGCCGCCGCGTGAATCTCTTCGTCGGTGGCGCCGGGCCGGGCGAAGGCGATGTTGTCCCGCAAGCTGCGGTGGAACATGGCAGGTTCCTGCGGGACGTAGGCGATCAGTGAGCGCAGGTCGGTCTGGCGCAGCCGGCTGATGTCCTGACCACCGATCAGGATGCGTCCGTCGTCGATGTCCGACATCCGCAGCAGGAGCCGGGTGAGTGTGGTCTTGCCGCCGCCGGACCTGCCGACCAGACCGATCCGTGCGCCTGCGGGCACGTCCAGGTCGAGTCCCTGGAAGATCGGCTTCGCACCCGCGTGGGCGAAGGTCACCGCCTCGAAGTGGATGCCGGTGTCCCGCGGTGCGAGCGGTTCGGGTTCCGTCGGGTCGAGCACGGTGGGCGGATCCAGCAGCAGCTCCGTGAACTGCGCGGCCTCGGTCATCGCGCTCTCCAGCCTCCGGTAGATCTGGTTGAACTCGAACATGATCTGGGTCGCGTTGGAGTAGTAGGTGAAGGCGACGACGACCTCCTCCACTCCCTGACCCGAGCCACCGAAGGAGATGGCGACCAGCAGCCCCAGCACGTTGGTCAGCACGGACATGGGGGCGATCAGGGTGTCGACGCGCAGATTGCCGTAGTCCCAGGACCTCAGCGTGAGGCGCCGGGAGTCCGCGACACGGCTGCGGTGTTCGTCGGCCTCCCGCCGCTCGGCCGCGAACGCCCGGATGGTCTCCATGTTCATGAGGCTGTCGGCGACGTGGCCGGAGACCCGGGCGATCGCCGCCTCCCGGTCGTTGACGAGCCTCTGCCGGCGACGGATCAGAGGTGTCGCGGCCACCACGGTCACCACGATCATCACAAGAAGGCCGGCGACGAGCATCGGTTCGTAGCTCCACAGCACCACGGCACCGAACACCAGGGGGACGAGACTGCCCACGATCCGGTACGTCACCGTGTCGACGAAGTCCTCGAAGCGCTTGCCGAAGCTCAGCACCCGTTTGGTCAGGGAGCCGGCGAAGTTGTCGTGGAAGAATGCCGCGTCCTTGGCGAGGAGTTCATCCATGCCGCTCACGTACAGGTGTTCCATGCCGAGGGCGTCCACGCGGTTCAGGCAGTGCTGCCCGACCCGCCACACGGCCTCGGCGAGCAGCAGCGTCACGCCGAAGCCCAGCACGTACGGCAGCGCCGAGCTGAGGGTGAGACCGCCGTCGTCGGCAGCCTGTCCTGCCAGTTTGGCGATCAGCAGGGGGGCGACGTAGCGGATGCCGATGTTGCCCACGGCCGGCAGCAGCAGCGCGGGCAGGGCCAGCCGTCGTAGTCGCAGCAGTTCCCGGCCGTAGCGGCGCAGCGCCAGAACGACCGCGCTCCTGCCCGGCGTCGGCCCTCGCCCATCTTTTGTCCCCATCACACTCCCCGAGGTTCGGAAGTCGGAAGTGTCCCGTCGGGGAGGCCCTCGGTCCAGGCATTTACCGCGGACCGGCGAGAACCGGACACCGCTGCGTTCAGCGTACGCAGCGGACGTATCCGGCGGTGGGCTTACGGTATTCGGTGCAGCCGTCGTCGTGGTTCAGGGCCCAGCGCACGGCGGGCTCGGGGTCGGGGGCGGGCGCAGCGACTGTCCGTCTGCTGTGCGGGGCGGGCGTACGCGGCCCCGAGCGAGACTTACGGGTTCGCGGTGGAGACGACGTAGACCCAGGGCTTGTCCGGTTCGGTCAGATCGACCGTGATGTCCTGGCTCGGCCTCGGGTCCTTCTGCGTGCGCACGGTGCCCGCCCACGCCCGGCCCTCGAGACCGAAGTTCCAGCCCACCACCCCGGCGTCGCGGTCGCTGATGGTGACCTTGCCGTCCTCGAGCGCGGCCCGGCTCGTCCCCACGCCCTCGAGGAACGTGTCCAGCCCCTTCCCGGAGGTGCGGAACTGCACGTACAGGCGGCTGGTCTTCCAGTTGCTGGTCTCGTAGTAGGCGACCCGCCAGGCGTCCTCGGGGATGGGCACCTCGAAGATGCGGCGCTTCATCAGGGAGGGCCAGAAGTCGCGCAGCCCGTCCGCGGCGGACTCCGCCTGCTTGTCCCGGCCGCTGGCGCGGCTCTGCTCGGCGGAGATCACCCCGTAGCCGGCCGGGATGCCGATGAGCAGCACGATGACGATCGCGGTGATCCAGCGGCGCACGATCATGTGCCGCCGGCCCTCGGGGGCCGGGGGCGGGGTCGGCGTGGTCTGGCGGGTGGTCAGCGTGGTCATGAGGGCGGTTCCTGGGTGAGGCGTGCGGAGCTCGGATTGCGCAGGGCCTGGGCGTAGCGCTCGTAGCGTTCGTGGCGTTCCACCCGGCGGCGGTTGGCGCGGCGGAAGCGGCGGGCGACGAGCCGGGCGAGGTCGGCCGCGCCGACCATACCGGCTTCCGGGCCGAGCTGGGCCTTGGCGATGCGCGCCTCGGGACGGTAGCCGCGGCCGGTCAGATGGCGCCGGAAGGCATCTCTGGCGGGGCCGATCAGCAGGTCGTCGGCGGCGCTGACGCCGCCTCCGATCACGAAGCAGGACGGGTCGAGGGCGGCGGCGAGGTTGGCGATGCCGACGCCGAGCCACTGGCCGATGTCCTGGAACAGCTCGATGCACATCGCGTCGCCCTCGCGGGCGAGTTCGGTGATCAGCGGTCCGGTGATGTCGCGGACGTTGCCGCCGACCCGGTCGATGATGTTGTACGCGACCGGGGAGTCCGCGGCGGCCAGCTCGCGGGCCTCACGGACCAGGGCGTTGCCGGAGCTGTACTGCTCCCAGCAGCCGCGGTTGCCGCAGGGGCAGCGGTGGCCGCCGGGCACGACCTGCATATGGCCGAACTCGCCGGCGACGCCGAACTTGCCCCGCTTGACCTGGCCGTCCTCGAGGATCGCGCCGCCGATACCGGTGCCCAGCGTGATCATCACGATGTGGTCCTCGCCGCGCCCGGCGCCGAAGCGCCATTCCGCCCAGGCGGCGGTGTTGGCGTCGTTGTCGACCAGGACCGGCACCGCGAGACGGGCGGAGAGCGCGTCGCGCAGGGGCTCGTTGCGCCAGGCGAGGTGCGGGGCGAAAAGGACCTTCGAGCGGTCGGCGTCGACCCAGCCGGCCGCGCCGATGCCCACCGCGTGCACATCGTGGCGGTCGGAGAGGTCGAGGACCAGCTCGCAGATGGTGTCCTCGACGACCTTCGGGCTCTTGGACTTGTCCGGGGTCTCGGTACGGATCTTCTCCAGGATGATCCCGTCGGCGTCGACGACGCCCGCCATCACCTTGGTGCCGCCGATGTCGATGCCGACGGTGGGTACCCGCGGCGCGCTGAGGTGCGAGCGCCGCTCCCGCGTGCCGACGGTCCGAAGGACGGTCGCGCGTGCGGTGCCTCGGTTCGTGAAGTCGCGGTACGTACTCAAGTCGTCCCTGCGGGTCGTGGTTGCCGGTCCGGATCCCGGGGCGGGTGGGGTCCGCCTCCTCGATGCTAGTAGGCGGCGCCCCCTGTCCCTGACGCGTACACCTAGTCGGCGGGCCGTTCCTTGTCGACGGGATGGCCGCCGAGGTGGGTCGGTGCGGGTGCGCGCTCGAGCTCGTGACGCAGGTCCTCGAGCTCGCTGCCGCCCGCCATCTGCCTGGTGAGCTCGTCGAGTGTGACGGATCCCTTGGTGTGGCTCGCCGCCATGACGCCGCGCTTCAGCAGCACGAAACGGTCCCCGACCAGATAGGCGTGATGCGGGTTGTGGGTGATGAGCACCACGCCGAGACCTGCGTCCCGTGCCGCGGCCACGTACTTCAGCACCACGCCGGACTGCTTCACTCCGAGTGCGGCGGTCGGCTCGTCGAGCACCAGCACCTTGGCGCCGAAGTACACGGCCCGTGCGATCGCCACGCACTGGCGCTCCCCGCCGGACAGGGTCCCGATGGGCTGGTCGACGTCGCGCAGGTCGATTCCCATCCGCAGCAGCTCCGCGCGGGTCGTCTCACGCATGGTCTCCACGTCGAGCCGCTTGAAGGGGCCTTTGCCCTTGGTGGGCTCGGAGCCGAGGAAGAAGTTGCGCCACACCGGCATCAGCGGGACGACGGCGAGGTCCTGGTAGACGGTGGCGATGCCCCGGTCCAGCGCCTCGCGGGGTCCGGAGAGAAAGGTCTCCTCGCCCTCGATGCGCAGCGTGCCCGCGTCGTGCCGGTGCAGCCCGGAGATGATTTTGATCAGGGTCGACTTGCCGGCGCCGTTGTCGCCGAGGACGCAGGTGATCTCACCGGCGTGCGCCTCGAGCGAGACACCTTCGAGGGCCCGGATGTTGCCGTAGTACTTACTGACGTCTTCGAGCTCGACAAGGGCACTCATTTAGGTGGTCGCCTCCGCACGCTTGCGTACCCATGCGTTGAGCAGGGTGGCCAGGAGGAGCATCGCTCCGAGGAAGAACTTGAACCAGTCCGGGTTCCACTCCGCGTAGACGATGCCCTTGCTGGTCATGCCGAAGATCAGGGCGCCGACCGCGGAGCCGATCGCGGAGCCGTAGCCGCCGGTGATCAGACAGCCGCCGATGACCGCCGCGATGATGTACGTCAGCTCGTTGCCGACGCCCTCGCCGGACTGCACCACGTCGAACGAGAACAGCAGATGCTGCCCGGACACCCAGGCGGCGAAGGCGACGCTCATGTACAGGAAGATCTTGGTCCTGTTGACGGGGACGCCGACCGCGCGGGCCGCGTCCGCGCCGCCGCCCACCGCGAAGATCCAGTTGCCGAACCTGGTGCGCAGCAGGATCCAGGTGGCGAGCGCGATCAGCACGAACCACCACACGATGGTCGCCTTGATCGTCGTGCCGCCGACGGCGAACTCGGCGAAGACCTTCCTGGCGGAGGTGAAGCCCTCCATGTCACCGATGGACTTGGTGGAGACCGTGCCGCTGATCAGCTTGGTGAGGCCGAGATTGAGGCCCGTGAGCATCAGGAACGTACCGAGCGTGATGATGAAGCTGGGCAGTTTCGTACGGGTCAGCATGAAGCCGTTGAACGCGCCGAGCCCGAGGGTGACCAGCAGCGACACCATCGCGCCGACCCAGACGTTGGCCGTCATCTGGTAGCTGAACATCGAGGAGATCAGCGCCGAGCTGGTCACCATCACACCGGCGGACAGGTCGAACTCGCCGCCGATCATCAGCAGCGCCACCGGCACCGCCATGATGCCGAGGGTGGAGGCCGCGTACAGGACGGTCGCAAGGCTTGACGTCTGGAGGAAGGCGTCCGCGAAGACCGAGAAGAAGACGAAGACAGCCAGAGCGCCGACGACGGAGCCGAGCTCGGGCCGGCCCATCAGCTTGCGCAGCGGCGAGGTGCGCAGCAGCCGCTCGTCGGGGATCTCCGGCGCCTTGCCGGGTGTGGCAGGTGGTGCGGTCTGGCTCATCGGGTCCCCCGCTCCGTGTATTCCTCGAGTTCGGCGGCGTCCTTCTTGGTGATGATCTGGGGTCCGGTCAGTACGGGCCGCCCGCCGCCGAGGACGTCGGCGTTGTACTTGTACAGCCACAGCAGGTCCACGGCCTGGTAGCCCTGGAGGTAGGGCTGCTGGTCCACGGCGAAGCCGAGCGCGCCCTCCTGCAGTGCCCCGGCGACCTTGGCGTTGAGGTCGAAGGTGTCGATCTCGGCCTTCGACTCCGCGGTCTTCTTGGCCTGGACGGCTGCGTCGGCGAACGGCGCGCCGAGGGTGACGACGGAGTCGATGGACCGGTCGGCCTGGAGCTTCGCCTCGATGGACGCCTGGACGTCGGGCATGTTGGTGCCGTCGACGTACAGGTTCTGCATCTCGCCGCCGAAGGTCTTCTTCGCTCCGGCGCAGCGCTGCTCGTGGCCGACGTTGCCCTGCTCGTGCAGGACACACAGCGCCTTCTTCTTGCCGCGTGCGTCGAGCTCCTCGCCGACCGCCTCGCCGGCGATCGTCTCGTCCTGGCCGATGTGGGTGAGGGCGCCGAAGGCCTTGGACTGCTCGGAGCCGGAGTTCACCGTGATCACGGGGATGCCGGCCTTGCGGGCCTTGGCGACGGCCGCCTTCATGGCGTCGGGCTTCGCGAGGGTGACGATCAGCCCGTCGACCTTCTTGGAGATGTAGGAGTCGACGAGCTGGGCCTGCTGCTGCCCCTCGTCGCTGTGGGCGTAGAGGAGGTTGATGTTGTCCTTGGCCGCGGCCTGCTTGGCGCCGTTCTGGACGATGTCCCAGAAGGTGTCGCCGTCGCCGGAGTGGGTGACCATGGCGAAGGTCCAGCGGGGGGTGTTCACCGCGGCCTTGCCGGCCGCGGCCTGTGCCTTGCGGGCGTCCTCGGCGCGCTTGCCGCCTGTGCTGCTGCATCCCACGAGGGATGCTCCGAGTACCGCCGCCAGCACCGCGCCGAGCGCGCGTACCCCTGTCCTTGCCCTTGCCACGACGTGGTGCCCTTCTTGCCGTACTCGCTGTGCTGCCTGGTGCGGCCGGCCCCGGAGGCTGCCCGGTCCGGCCGCCCAAGTATCGGACATGGCTGGTGGCGGGGTCGGCAGCGGGGGCGGCCCGGCCGCCCGGGGGCCAGCCGGGCGCCCGTCGAAGGACGCGTCATCGTGTTCCGTCGGCCGTGAGCTTCTCCAGCGCGGGGACGTCCTTCTCGGTGACCAGCGCCGGACCGGTGAGGATCGGCTTTCCGCCGCCGATGACGTTGCCGTTGACCTTGTTGAGCCACAGCTCGTCGACGGCGAGATAGCCCTGGAGGTAGGGCTGCTGGTCGACGGCGAAGGCGATCTCCTTGGCCTTGAGCCGCGCGACCACTTCGGCGTTGAGGTCGAAGGTGCTGATCTGCGCCGCCGAACCCGCGCCCTCCTTTGCCTTCACCGACGCGGCGGCGAAGGGGGCGCCGAGCGTGACCACGGCGTCGATGTCCTTGGTGCCCTGCAGCTTCGCCTCGACGGACGAGGTGGTGGCGGGCATGTTGGTGCCCTCGACGTTGAGGTTCTCCACCGTGCCCTCGAAGGTCTTCTTCACGCCGGCGCAGCGCGCTTCGAGGGAAACGTTGCCCTGCTCGTGGATGACGCAGAGGGCTTTCTTCTTCACCTGCTCGTTGAGCTCCTCGCCGACGGCCTCGCCGGCGACCGACTCGTCCTGGCCGATGTGACTGAGGGCGCCGAGTTCCTTGGAGAACTCGGCTCCGGAGTTGATGGTGACGACGGGGACACCGGCCGCGACGGCCTTCTTGACGACGTCGGCCATCGCTTCCGGCTTGGCGAGGGTGACGACGATGCCGTCGACCTTCTGGTCGATGTACGTCTGGACAAGCTGCGCCTGCTCCTTGCCCTCCGGGCTTGCCGCGTAGAGAAAGTCGACGTTGTCCTTGCGGGCGGCGACCTTGGCACCGCTCTGGACGATGTCCCAGAAGGTGTCGCCCTGGCCGGAGTGCGTCACCATGGCGATCTTCATACGGGGCGTCTTCGCGGCCTCGCCGGCCGCGCCGTCCCCGGACGACTTCTCCTTGGCGTCCTTGCCGCCGGAACTGCTGCATCCGGCGACGACGACCAGGGCACATGCGGCGAGCAGGGCTGCTGCCGTGCGGGTGGTTCGCATGGTGGGTCCGCCTTCTCTCCCGGCCGCCCGGTTGCGGCTGGGTGCGTTTCTACGGCGGCCCCGCGGGCCCGTCAAGACTTTGTCCGAACATTCTTACGCGGTGCGCCGGTGCCCCGTCCGCGTCCGTCCGTTTCCGTCCCCGTCCGTCCCTGTCAGGGGCGGACGAGCAGCTGGAACTCGAAGGCGTAGCGCGAGGCACGGTAGACGTGGGAGCCGAACTCCACGGCGCGGCCCGTGTCGTCGAAAGTGGCGCGCTCCATCGTCAGCAGCGGCGCTCCGTCCGGCTCGCCCAGCAGCTCGGCCTCCGCCGCCGTCGCGGCGCGGGCGCCGACGGACTGGCGGGCGCTGTGAAGGGTGATGCCCGCGGCGCGCATCATCCGGTAGAGGCCGGTGGCCTCGAGCCGCTCGGTGTCGCAGTCCAGCAGGCCCGCGGGCAGATGGTTGCGCAGCCGGGCCATCGGCTTGCCGTGGGCATACCGCAGCCGTTCGATCAGCCGGACGTCGCTGCCCTCCGGCACACCGAGCGCGGCGGCGACCTCGGCGCTCGCGGGTTCGACGTTGTTGCGGAGCACGACCGTAGCGGGCCGCTGGCCGGCCGCCTCCAGGTCGTCGTAGAGGCTGCTGAGCTCCAGCGGGCGCCTGACCTGGCTGTGCACGACCTGGGTACCGACGCCGCGGCGGCGCACCAGCAGCCCCTTGTCGACCAGCAGCTGGATGGCCTGGCGGACGGTCGGCCGGGACAGACCGAGGCGGCCCGCCAGCTCTATCTCGTTGCCGAGCAGGCTGCCCGGGGTGAGACTCCCCCGCTCGATGGCCGATTCCAGCTGCTGCGAGAGCTGGAAATAGAGCGGGACCGGGCTGGTCCGGTCCAC
Organism: Streptomyces sp. NPDC006283; assembly: GCF_040613325.1. Taxonomy (NCBI): domain Bacteria; kingdom Bacillati; phylum Actinomycetota; class Actinomycetes; order Kitasatosporales; family Streptomycetaceae; genus Streptomyces; species Streptomyces sp. NPDC006283. The sequence continues at coordinate 20,951 of NZ_JBEXRZ010000054.1, forward strand.
GCTCAACTGGAGCGACAGGGACGGTGCCGTCTCGTGTCTGGGCTGCTTGGGCACGTGGGGGAGCGTAGTCGCACGCCATGTTGACGGGAAGTCGTGAGGTTCGATTGTCAGGACAAAGTCTTGACAGCGCGGCGGCCCCGCCGCCACCTTTGGGCCATGCGCATCGGACTCATCGGGACGGGACGTATCGGCAGCTTTCACGCGGGCGTGCTCAGCCGCCATCGTGAGGTGGGTTCACTGGTCGTGGCGGACACCGATGCGGCCCGGGCCGCGGCCGTGGCAGACCGTTGCGGGGCCACCGCCGCCCCCAGTGCGAACGAGATCTTCACCTGGGGCGTGGACGCGGTGGTGATCGCCTCCGCGACCGCCGCGCACGCCGAACTGATCGCGCGCGCTGCGCGCGCCGGGCTTCCGGCGTTCTGCGAGAAGCCGATCGCCCTGGACCTGCCGGGCACGCTCCAGGCGCTTCATGCGGTCGAGCAGGCGGGCACCGAGCTTCAGCTGGGCTTCATGCGCCGCTTCGACGCCGGGTACACGGCGGCCCGCGAACGGGTCCGCTCCGGCCGGCTCGGCCGGCTGCACACCGTACGGGCGATCACCTCCGACCCGGCGCCGCCGCCCGCCGCGTATCTGCCGCTGTCCGGCGGACTGTACCGGGACTGCCTGGTCCACGACTTCGACATCCTGCGGTGGGTCACCGGCCGCGAGATCACCGAGGTGTACGCGACCGGCTCCGACGCGGGCCACGCCATGTTCCGCGAGGCGGGAGACGTCGACACGGCCGCCGCCCTGCTCACACTCGACGACGGGACGCTGGCCACGGCGACCGCGACCCGCTGCAACGGCGCGGGCTACGACGTGCGGATGGAGCTGGCCGGCGAGCTGGACCAGGTGGCGGTCGGGCTCGACGACCGTACGCCCATCAGCTCCACCGAGCCGCACGGCCTGCCGCCCGTCGACAAGCCGTGGCCGGGCTTCCTCGAACGGTTCGCGCCGGCGTACGAAGCGGAACTGGACGCCTTCGTCCGCCTGGTCCTCGGCGAGGCGGAGAATCCGTGCGACGGGCGCGAGGCGCTGACCGCGCTGCGGGTCGCGGAGGCCTGCGAGCGCTCCCGCAGGGAGCACAGGCCGGTCGGCCTGGACGAGATCCCGGCCCAATGACGCTCCGGGCCCACCCACCCGTCGCCTCCGCGCGGCTCGTCACCACCGCACCGGCAGTCGCTCCGGCCCCCGGATGAGCATGCCGGTCCGCCACGCCAGTGCGGCCGGATGGGCGTCCAGCGCGAGGTCCGGGCACCGCTCCAGGAGCGTACGGATGGCGATACGCGCTTCCAGGCGGGCCAGCGGCGCGCCCAGGCAGTAGTGGATGCCGTGACCGAAGGCCAGATGCCCTCGGGTGTCCCTGCGGATGTCGAAGCGGTCCGGCGCGGGGAAGCGGGCCGGATCGCGGTCGGCGTCGGCTATCGCGACCAGCACCAGCTGTCCGCCGCCCGGGACGGTGGTGCCGCCGATCCGGTACGGCGTCGTGGTGAAACGGTACGTCGGGGTCTCCACGGGGCCGTCGTAGCGGAGCATCTCCTCCACCGCACCGTCCATCAGCGAGAAGTCGGAGCGCAGGGCCGCGAGTTGGCCGGGGTGGGTGAGCAGGGCGAGTACGCCGTTGGCGATGAGGTTGACGGTGGTCTCGTGTCCGGCGACCAGCAGCAGCCAGGCCATGCCGAGCAGTTCGTCGCCGGTGAGCCGGTCGCCGCTGTCGTCGCTGTCGTCGCCGGACCCGTGGATCAGCGCGCTCATCAGGTCGTCACCGGGCTGTTCCCGCTTCTCGGCCAACAGCTCGATCAGGTACTGGGTCAACCGGCCGCCGGCCTCCTCCCGTGCTGCGCGGTCGGTCGACGCGAGGGCGGTGTTGGACCAGGTACGGAAGGAGTCCTGCGCCAGGAACGGCACGCCGAGCAGCTCGCAGATGACGGAGATCGGCAGCGGGAACGCCAGCGCGTCGACCAGATCCGTCCGGCCGGCGGGGAGCATCCCGTCCAGCAGTTCGTCGGTGATCTGCTGGACGCGGGGGGCGAGTTGCTCGACGCGCCGCATGGTGAACTCGCGGGCGACGAGCTTGCGCAGCCGGGAGTGCAGCGGCGGGTCGGCGCTGAGCATGGTGATGCCCGAGGAGAGCTGTGCGATGCCGAGCTCAGGCGAGACGTTGCGCCACTCCTTCGACAGCGAGTTGTCGGCCAGTGCGGCTCTTCCCGCTTCATGGCCGACGACCAGCCATGCGTTGTGCCCTTCGGGCATCCGTACGTGGTGCACGGGGCCCCGGGCGCGTAACTCGGCGTAGACGGGATAAGGGTCGCGGGTGAAGTTTTCACCGAGCGCGGCGAGATCCACCAGGGCGGCTTCGGTCGTCACGTCGTCTTCCTCTCGGTCGTCTGCCTCTTGGTTGTCTGCCCTTGTTCTTCTACCTCTTGGTCGTCACGACGGGGCGGACAGTACGGTGCCCTGCGCGACGGCGCAGAGGGTTTCGTCCCCGTCCGAGCCGACGGCGAACAGGTCGCAGCGGACGACGGCCTGCCGTCGTCCGCTGTGCACGACGGCGGCACGGGCGACGAGGGCCCGCCCGGTGGCAGGCCGCACGTACTGCACGGAGAAGCCCCCGGTCAAAACGGCGGGGCCGAGGGTGGACCCGGCGGCGAAGGTGATCGCGTTGTCGGCGGCGTAGGCGATGACGCCGCCGTGGAGGAACCCGTTCTGCTGGCGCAGCTCGTCACGGACAGCCACCTCGAGCACCGCCTCCCCTCCCCCGAACGCGGCGATCCGCGCCCCGACCAGCCTGCTGAAGGGCTGGCTGTCGAGGACCTTGCGGGCGGAGTCGAGATCAAGTCCGTTCACAGGGGCGCTCCTTGAAGTCGGCGATCTTGGCCCTGGTCCTCGAAGGGACGGTCGCCGTGCGGCTTCGCGGCCACGTCGCACCAGCGCCCGCCTCAGCCTACGTCGGCCCGTCCTCGTCGAGCAGCCCGGCGTCGTGGGCCAACAGCGCGATCTGCACACGGTTGTTGAGGTCCAGCTTGGCCAGCACCCGGGACACGTGCGTCTTGACGGTGGCCACGCTCATGTACAGCGCCGCCGCGATCTCGGCGTTGGACAGGCCGCGGCCGACGGCGAGCGCGACCTCGCGCTCGCGGTCGGCGAGCAGACCGAGGCGACGGACGGCGGCGGGACGGCGGGCGTCGGTTCCGTTGCCCGCGACGTGCGTGATCAACTGGCGGGTGACCGCCGGCGACAGCACCGGGTCACCGGCGGCCACCTTCCGTACCGCCGCGACGATCTCCGCCGGCGGGGTGTCCTTCAACACGAAGCCGGCCGCGCCCGCCCGCATCGCCCGGAGCACCTGCTCGTCGGCGTGGAAGGTGGTCAGGACGACGACCTCGGGCGCGTCGGGTCGGCGGCGCAGCGTCTCGGTCGCGGTCAGACCGTCCACGACCGGCATACGGATGTCCATCAGCACTACGTCGGGTGCGTGCCGGTCGACGAGCTCCGGCACCTCGGAGCCGTCGGCCCCCTCCCCGACGATGTCGATGTCGGCGGCGCCACCGAGCATGAGGGCGAGACCCGCCCGTACGAGCGGGTCGTCGTCGACGACGATCAGCCGGATAGTCATGAGGGCCACGGTAGCCAGGCCCGGACCAGGAAACCGCCGTCCCCCCGCACTCCGTGCTCCAGCCGGCCGCCCGCGAGTGTGGCGCGCTCGGTCAGTCCGATCAGCCCCTGTCCGGAACCGGGCACCTCCGCAACCGTGCCCACGGGCGCCGGATTGCCGACCTCCACGGTCATACCGTCCCCGGGCCCGCCGCGTACGGTGACGGTGACCTCGGCGCCCGGCGCGTGCTTCCGGGCGTTGGTCAGGCCCTCCTGGGCGATGCGGTACACGGTGCGGCCGGTGGCGGCGGGCGCCGTGCCGGGGTCGTCGATGCGGTTGTCCAGAGTGACCTTCATACCGGCCTGCTGGGATTCGGCCACCAGTGCCTCGAGCGTGGCGAGGGTCGGCTGCGGCCGGTCGGGCCCGTCGGCCTCCCCCGGCGTACGCAGCACGCCGATGATCTCGCGCAGATCCTGCAGCGCCTCGTGGGCGCTGTCGCGGATCACCCCGGCGGCTCTGCCGACCTCGGCCGGTGGCGCGTCCGGCCGGAACTCAAGTGCGCCGGCGTGCACGGACAGGAGCGTGAGCCGGTGCGCGAGCACGTCGTGCATCTCGCGGGCGATGGCCTCGCGGGCCAGCCGCTGCGCCTGCTCGGCACGCAGGGCCGCCTCCGACTCGGCGCGGCGGGCTCGTTCGCGCAGCGCGATGACCAGCTGCCGTCGGGCGCGCACGAGCATGCCCCAGCCGACCATCAGCAGCACCATGACGGTCCCCGCGACGGTGGAGGCGAGGAACGACATTTCTGGGTCCGGCCGCAGGACGGCCTGCACGGTCCCCGATGCGATCGCCAGGAGCCCGACGATCGCGACGGGCCTGAAGGTGCGGTGCACGGCGAGACTGAACAGGCCGACCATGAGTGCCCCGCCGGCGGCCGGCGCGATCGCGGCGAGCACGACCAGGCCGACCGCCAGCCCGACCGGCACCCGCCGCCTGGCCCACAGCGCGCAGCACGCCGCGGCACCGAGCAGCTGGTCGGCGACGACGACGAGTTCGGAGTTGCCCGCCTTGGCGCTCGCGTCCGCGGCGACGAGACCGATGAGCGCCGCGGCGACGAACAGAACGGTGTCGACGATCCAGTCGCGCACAGTCCGCCGCGGCCCTGCGCTGCCCCGGTCGCCGGGCCGGTCGGGATCGGGAGGATCGGACATGGCCGAGGGCAGCAGCCATGGGTACTCCGTACGCGTCATGTCGACAAAGTTACGCAGGCCCATGGTCGTGATGCGGCCTGCCGGCCGCGGGAAGCTACCAAAGTCGCAGGGCTCGATACTTTCGGCGTCCGCCGGTCTTCCGATGCCCGACGCGCGTGGGCGGGCCTTCGCGCGAGGCTCCCTGCATGAAGAAGTTTCTCGAGACCGCCGGATTCCTGCTGTTCGTCTGGGGCGCGGCCGGAGTGATCCATGAGCTGACCGGCTGGTTCAAACTCTGGGGCGTCGTACGGCGGTTGGGCTTCCTCGACGGTTACGAGCTCTACGCGAGCATCGCGCTGGGTGTGCTCGGCGTGGTCGTCATGGTGGCGGCCGACCGGCTGGGGCGGCAGAGCCGGTGACGGCGGCCGGGGCAGCGGGGGCGTCTCGGGTGCCGGCCTCGGCGATGAAAAAGAGGCGACGGGTTTCTCGCCGATGAGTTTCTCCGCGATCCCCAGTCAGAGATCATGGTTGGTGTGCCGCAGCCGCGCATACGGTCGCAGCGCGCGCCGGCCGGGCCTGGCAAGAACCGGACACAAGATACCGAGGAACCCGCGATGCGTACTCTGATCAGCACGGCCTTCGTCTCGCTCGACGGCGTCGTGGAGGCACCGGGCGGCGAGCCCGGCTACCGGAACTCCGGATGGACCTTCAAGGACGTCGAGTTCCTGCCCGAGGCGTTCGAGATCAAGGGCCGGGAGCAGAAGGAAGCCGCCGCGATGCTGCTGGGCCGCGTGAGCTACGAGGCGTTCAGCCCCGTGTGGCCCGACATGGAGGAATTCGCCGACTACAACGTGATGCCGAAGTACGTCGTCTCCACCACGCTCGCCGAGGACGACCTGGTGTCGAACTGGGGCGAGACCACGATTTTGCGCTCGCTCGACGAGGTCGCCGCGCTGAAGGAGACCGAGGGCGGCCCGATCATCGTCCACGGCAGCGCCGCCCTGAACCAGAGCCTTTCGGACGCCGGCCTGATCGACCGCTACCACCTTCTCGTCTTCCCGCTCCTGCTCGGCGCGGGCAAGCGTCTGTTCAGCGTCACGGACAAGGACACCCAGAAGCTGAAACTCGTCGAGCACGAGGCCTACGCCAATGGCCTGCAGAAGAACGTGTTCGACGTCGTCCGCTGACACGGGCGCCCGCTCTCGTGGAGCGTGGCACGGGCGCGTCGCCAGCACTCGCGACGGGCGGACGGCCCTAGGTCCTGGTGCTCCGGTCCACGGCGTCGTTGAGGCGTGCGATCTCCGCCGCGTGCTCGCTCATGCGAGTGCGCACCGCACCGCTCGTGAACAGCATCGCGCCGACGACGGCGACCGGCACGGACAGCCCCAGCACGGCGACCGCCTCCGGCCAGTCGCGCTCGTTCCCGCAGGGCGAGCGCCGCTTGCCGTTGTTGACGGTGCCCCACTCCGTGGTCAGCCGTGCCTCGCACTCCGTGGGGTCGAGGTACGCGCGTTCGGCCTCGTAGGGCGCCGCCAGCAGCACACCGCACCACGCCCACAGGACGGCCGCGATCGCGAGCAGGGCCACGCCCCAGCCCTGTATTCGCCGGGAGCGGATGCGGAAGTTCATGTCGTATACATCGGAGCGCATGGCGTTGGAACCTAGCAGTCGCGGATTTCGGCGGCCCGGCGCCCCCATGCCGTTCCCGCGAGGACGAGCGCCGCGCCCACGAGGCCCAGGGCGCCCAGGTGTTCGCCGCCGATCGCGATGCCGGCCGCCGCCGCCCACAGGGGCTCGGTGCCGAGGAGCAGACTGACGCGGGAGGGCGAGGTACGGCGCACGGCCCACATCTGCACGAAGAACGCGAACAGCGTGCAGAACACCGACAGGAACAGCAGGCCGGCCCACTCACGCGGCCCGAAGCCGACCGCCACGGCCCACGGGGACGCCCCGCCGCCGGGCAGGACGGCCAGGGCGGCGAACACCGCGACCGCCGCGCCCAGTTGGACGGTCGTCAGGGAGAGGGAGTCCGCGCCGCGCACGGCCTTGGCCCTGGCCATCACCAGCACATGGACGGTTCGGACCACGGCGGCGAGGAGCATCAGGAGGTCGCCGAGGGAGGGGGCGGTGAAGCCGGCGCCCTGGGTCAGCAGCACGACGCCACCGACGGAGAGGGCCGCCGCGGCGACGAACGAGGCCGAGGGCCGCCGCCCGGTCACCGCCGCCTCCGCGAGCGGAGTGAAGATCATGGTGAGGCTGATGATGAGCCCGGCGTTGGTGGCGGAGGTGTGGACGACGCCGTACGTCTCGAGCAGGAAGACGCCGCTGAGGATCAGTCCGAGCAGCCCCGCCCCCCGCCATTGGGCTGCTGTCAGCGCCGCCACCCTGCGCCGTCCGACGACGACGAGCACGGGAAGGACGAGCGCGAAACGCAGGACGAGGACGGCGACGACGGTGTGGGCGGTGGTGATGCCCTTCGCCGCGAGGTAACTGGCGCCCCATACGACGGCGACGAGCAGCACCGGAAGATCGGTGAGCCAGGCGCGACGGGGGGCGAGGGCGGGCGCGGGTACGGCGATCGACGTCACCTGGTCTCCAACCGGTACGACGGGGCGGTGGAGACGTCGGCGGCTCGCACGCGGGAGCGATCACCGTACCGGCGACAGACGCGTGGGTGCTACACGTTTCCCTCAGGCGTAGCTTCCGTATGTGGGCCGTCCGGCGAGCTCGTAGGTGTGGATCGCCGCGCCGGTGCTCGTGGTCCGCGCCTCGGTGTGCCGGAAGGCGGTGGGTGTCGCGCCCTCCGCGAAGAAACGCAGGCCCTTGCCGAGCACGACGGGGAAGACGATCAGGTGCAGCGTGTCGATGAGGTCGTGCGTCATCAGACTGCGGGCGAGCACCCCGCTGCCGTGCATCTGGATCTCGCCGTTGGTGCGCTCCTTGAGTGCCGCGACCTCCTGGACGAGGTCACTGCCGATGATCGTCGTGCCGTCCCAGTCGGCCGACTCGAGGGTCCTGGAGGCGACGTACTTGGGCAGCGAGTTGAGCTTGGACGCGACGGGGTCGGCCGGGTCCGTCCGCTTCGGCCAGTATCCGGCGAAGATCTCGTAGGTCCGGCGTCCGAGCAGGAAGGCGCCGACCCGGCCGTAGACCTCGTTGATGAACGTGCCGAAGTCGTCGTCGCCGTAGGGCACGGTCCAGCCACCGAGGTCGAACCCGCCGCGGGTGTCCTCCTCGGGGCCGCCGGGTGCCTGGTAGACGCCGTCGAGGGTGAGGAACTGGGTGAGGGTGAGCTTTGCCATGAAACATCCCCTTCTTGCTTTTCATCACGTTTCACAACGCTTCCTGTGAGTGTCACAGCTGGGACCGCTCCGGTTCCGGGAACTCATCGGCATGGCGCTCGCGGATCATCACGATCGGCACGTGCGTGACGCAGCGCGTGCCCGGCCCCGGGCCGCCGCCCCTGCCGGCTCAGCAACCGCTGCAGCCACTGCCGCAGTTCACGGGCGCTTCCCGACTTGTAGCATTCGTCGGGGCGTATCGCCGCCCTTTGGCAACAAGAGATCAGAGGCACGGTTCTGTGAAGGCACGTAACAAGTGGCTGGCCATCCCGCTCGCGGCCGGGCTGGCCGCCGGCCTGTTGAGCGGCTGCGGCGACCAGCAGGGCGGTCCGGGTGCAGGCGGCACCGACTCGCTGGTCATAGGTATGTCGGACGAGGTTCTCGCCACTGATCCGGCGGCAGGCTACGACCCCGGTTCCTGGCTGTTGTTCAACAACGTCTTCCAGTCGCTGCTCAGCTTCCCCAAGGGCGGCTCCACCCCCCAGCCGGAGGCAGCCGAGCACTGCACCTTCGACAAGGGAGGGAGCACGGTCTACCGCTGCACGCTGCGGGACGGACTGACGTTCAGCAATGGCAACAGTCTGACGTCGGAGGATGTGAAGTTCTCCTTCGAGCGTGTGCGGAAGATCGCCAGCGACGCCGGACCCATGCCGCTGCTCTCCACCATCGACAGGATCGAGACGCCGGACGAGAAGACCGTCGTCTTCCGGCTCAAGGTCCCCGACGCCACTTTCCCGAGCAAGATCGCCTCGGGCGCCGGCTCCATCGTCGACCACCGTGAGTACGAAGCCGACGCCCTGCGCACCGACGGCAAGGCAGTCGGCTCGGGGCCGTACAAGCTCGACTCGTTCAGCAAGGACGAGGCGGTCTTCTCGCGCAACTCCGCCTACCGGGGCAGCGCCAAGGCACAGAACTCGGGCGTCACCCTCAAGCTCTTCCACAGCGACCAGAAGGCGCTGGCATCGGCGCTCGGCGAGGGGCAGGTCGACATCGCCTACCGAGGGCTGACCGCGGACGACATATCCGGGCTCCAGGGATCGGCCTCGGCCGACGCCCAGGGGATCGAGGTCATCGAGGGCACCAGCGCAGAGGTGCAGCATCTGGTCTTCAACCTCAACGACCCGGTCGTCGGACAGCTCGGCGTCCGCAAGGCCATCGCGTACCTCGTCGACCGTGACGCCCTGGTGCGGGACGTCTACCAGTCCACGGCAACCCCGCTGTATTCGATCGTCCCGGCCGGCATCACCGGCCACAACACCGCCTACTTCGACCAGTACGGCGGCACTCCGCAGCCACAGCGGGCGAAGCAGGCACTGCGCTCCGCCGGCATCAGCGACAAGGTCAAGCTCACCCTCTGGTCCACGCCGAGCCGCTACGGCCCGGCCACAGACCAGGAGTTCAAGGCGATCGCCCAGCAGCTCAACGACAGCGGCCTGTTCGACGTGACGGTCGAGTCCGTCGGATTCGAGCAGTACGAGAAGGACATCGAGGCCGGGAAGTACGGCGTCTACGTGAAGGGCTGGATCCCCGACTACCCCGACCCCGACAACTTCACCCAGCCCTTCTTCGGCCAGGACAACGTCCTCGGCAACAACTACCGGAACAAGAGGATTACCGACTCGATCCTCCCCCGGGCCGCCGCCATCGCCGACCGGGCCGCCACTCAGCAGCAGTACGGGGAACTCCAGGACCTGGTCGCGGCGGAACTGCCCATCCTGCCGCTCTGGCAGGGGAAGCAGTACGCGGTGGCCTACGGCGGCATCACGGGCCTGGAGTGGACCCTGGACCCGTCGACCGTCTTCCGCTTCTGGGAGATCAAGAAGGCTTGATCTTCATTCATGCCCTCTGACCTGTGACTTCTTTGATCGCAGCGTCTCCGGGTCCGCACCCGGTCCGCAGGCCACCGAGAACGGCGTCCTTGACGGTCCGGGTGCGGTCTTCTTCGCCCGGCCGTCGATGCCCCTTCTTGCCCTCGCTGATGAACCACAAGCGCACCGTGGAAAAGCGCGACCAGGAGAAGACCATCCGCTCACGCGGACCCCGGTCCGCGTGATCAGCGCCGCTGACCAGCGCGGCCAGAGGTTCGCCAGATCCCCCGGCGACGCCGCCCTGGCCGTTGCCGCAACTAAGTCCATGCATGGGCAAAAGGGGACAATAGCTGGGTAGCCATGATCCGCCTGACACGTGGGGCGCACCGTTGCTGTCGGCCGGTGCGCCCCACGCGGGAGGGAGGGTGTCGTACCTCCCCGTTCAGTGACGGCTCGTCAGCCGCCGAGCTCCTGGTGGCGGGCGGTGAGCCGCCCCGCACCCTGTTCGGTCAGGGAGCCGAAGAGCCGCAGGCGGGAGATGCCGCCGTCGGGGTAGATGTCGATCCGCACATGGGTGCCCACGGCAGGGGCGTCCAGCACGAACCGGTGGTTGGTGTCGGGCTGGAGACGCGTGCGCGGCAGGACTTCGCGCCACTCGCCCTCCGCGCCGTCCCGTACGGACAGCGCCGCCCAGCCGGCGCTGTTGCCCTTGAGGTACGCGGTGTCGATCTCGACGGCCCGGATCTCGGACTGCTCCACCAGCTGGTAGCGGATCCAGTCGTTGCCCTTGTCGCGGCGCCGGCGGGTCTCCCAGCCGTCGTCCATCTTGCGGGAGCGGCCCGGCTGGATGGTGTTGGTGGCCGGGGAGTAGAAGCGGTCGGAAGCGTCCTCGACCTGGCCGCCGTTCTCCAGCGCCACCAGGTCGAAGGTGCCGAGGGCGCCCAGCCAGGCGGGGTCGGGGGCGACCTCGCCGTAGACACGGAGGCGGGCGATGCCCCCGTCAGGGTGCTGGTTGACGCGCAGATGCGTGAAGCGCTGCTCGACGTCGACGGCGAAGCCGTTGGCGGCGTGGCCTCCGACGGCCGTGCGCGGAACGAGCGTCGTCCACTTCACGTCACCGGCGAGCAGTTCCTGCGGCGACGGTGATCCGGCGACCGACGTGCCCTCGATGGAGACGGCCTGCGGGTAGTTGCCGCGAAAGTGCGCGGTGTCGACGACGACGCCGCGTACGACGCCGGGCGCGCCGAGCCGTACGAGCGCCCAGTCGTGGTCCTCGTCGGTGGGGTGCGGCTGCTCCGCGGAGACACCGCGGCGGCGGCGGGTCTCCCAGCCGTCCATGATCTTGCCCTTGTGGCCGAAGTGCTCGGGGTCGAACTCGGCGGGCTCGGGCCTCAGCAGGTTCTCGCGCTCCGCGAAGAACTCGTCGTTGGCGGCGACGACGCCGGCGCCGAGGCGGCGGTCGGCGAGGTCGGCGAGGTGGGTGAAGGGGAAGTCGGCGGTGCGGTAGTCGGCGTACGGCTCGCCGCCGCCGTACGGGGCGGCGTCACCGGTGAAGGAGGGGATGGAGGATGCAGACACGGTTCAGTTGTTCCTTTCGAGCAGCCGGCCCGTCGGCGCGGCCAGGTTGCCGTTCTCCACGATCCGCTCGCCGCGCAGCCAGGTCGATCTGACGACTCCGTGGAGCGTCCTGCCCGCGTAGGCGGTCACCTGGTTGCGGTGGTGCAGTTCCGCGGGGTCGACGGTGAAGGTCTCGTCGGGGGCGAGGACCGCGAAGTCGGCGTCGCGGCCCACCTCGATGGCGCCCTTCCGGCTCAGCCCCGCGAGCTCGGCCGGGGCGGTGGCCATCCAGCGGACGACGTCGTCGAGAGTGTGGCCGCGCCTGCGGGCCTCGGTCCAGATCGCGGGCAGGCCCAGCTGGAGCGAGGAGATGCCGCCCCAGGCGGATGCGAAGTCCGGGGTCTTGAGGTCGGTGGTGCAGGGAGAGTGGTCGGAGACGATGCAGTCGATCGTGCCGTCGGCGAGGCCCTGCCAGAGCGCGTCCTGGTTGGCGGCCTCACGGATGGGCGGGCAGCACTTGAACTCGGTGGCACCGTCCGGGACTTCCTCCGCGGTGAGGGTGAGGAAGTGGGGGCAGGACTCGACGCTGATCGCGACGCCCTCCCGCCTGGCGGCGGCGATCAGCGGCAGCGCGTCACTGGAGGAGAGGTGCAGGACATGGACGCGCGCGCCGAGCCGCTTGGCGTGCGCGATCAGGCCCTCGATCGCGGTGTTCTCGGCGTCGCGGGGCCGCGAGGCGAGAAAGTCGGCGTACTTGGGACCGCTCTGCTGCGGTGCGGACGCCAGGTGATGCGGGTCTTCCGCGTGCACGATCAGCAGTCCGCCGAACCCGGAGATCTCGGCCATGGAGCGGGCGAGCTGCTCCTGGTCGAGCTCGGGGAACTCCTCGACACCCGACGGCGACAGGAAGCACTTGAAGCCGAAGACCCCGGCGTCGTACAGCGGCCGCAGATCCTTGACGTTCGAGGGGATCGCGCCGCCCCAGAAGCCGACGTCGATGTGCGCCTTGCTGCGGGCGACATCCTGTTTGGTGGCGAGGTGGTCGACCGTTGTGGTCGGCGGGAGGGAGTTGAGCGGCATGTCGAGCAGGGTGGTGATGCCGCCGGCCGCGGCCGCGCGGGTGGCGGTCCAGAAGCCCTCCCACTCGGTGCGGCCGGGGTCGTTCACATGGACGTGCGTGTCGACGAGTCCGGGGAGGAGCACGTCGTTCCCGAAGTCCTCGAACCGGGCGCCGGCCGGCACGTCCGCGTCGTACGGGCCCACCGCGGTGATCCGCCCGCCGGCGACGGCGACCGTCGCGGCGCGCGTCCCCTCGGGGGTGACCACGCGCCTCGAGCGCAGCACCAGGTCCACTGCCACGTCGTCCCTGCCGTCCCTGCCGTCCATGTCGTCCACGTCGGACACCCGCTCCCCTCACTTCCACCGCTCAACGAAAATTCAACGAACTGTTGAAGAAGTCTTCCCCTCCGACCGTTACCCGTCAAGGCCCGCCCGAGCCGATGAGTCCGTCTTGTACGTTTCCACAAAGTGGAAGTAGAATTCCATTGCCGCGAGGGTTGCTTCACCCAGGAGGCGGCCCGCGCACTACCGCAGACACAGGGACAAACACGCCCTGACCGGCCAGGACGGAACCTGCCGGACGATGTGCTCGGCATACTCGCCCGGTAGGCTGCTGCCTTGCCCTGCCTGCCCGAAAGGACCGCCGACGTGCCGACGTCCAGCGCCAGCGCCACCGACGCAGCCAAGCCCGCCGCCAGCGGCGGCGTGCAGTCCCTTGAGCGCGCCTTCGACCTGCTCGAACGAATGGCCGACGCCGGTGGCGAGGTCGGCCTCAGCGAGCTCTCCGCCAGCAGCGGTCTCCCCCTGCCCACCATCCACCGGCTGATGCGCACGCTGGTCGCCTGCGGCTACGTACGCCAGCAGCCCAACCGCCGCTACGCGCTCGGGCCCCGGCTGATCCGCCTCGGCGAGTCGTCCTCACGCCTTCTCGGCACCTGGGCCCGCCCCTTCCTGGCCCGCCTCGTCGAGGAGACCGGTGAGACCGCCAACATGGCGCTGCTCGACGGCGACGAGATCGTCTACGTGGCCCAGGTGCCCTCGAAGCACTCGATGCGCATGTTCACCGAAGTCGGCCGCCGGGTGCTGCCGCACTCCACCGGCGTCGGCAAGGCACTGCTCGCGCACACTCCGGCGGAGGAGGTACGGGCATTGCTGGCCCGGACCGGCATGCCGGCCGCGACCGAGAAGACGATCACCACCCCCGAGGGCTTCCTCGACGCACTCGAGCAGGTCCGCCGCACCGGCTACGCGGTCGACGACAACGAGCAGGAGATAGGGGTCCGCTGCCTGGCCGTCCCCGTGCCCGACTCCCCCACGGCGGCGGCGGTCTCGATCTCCGGCCCGGCGGGCCGCGTCACGGAGGCGGCGACGGAGAAGATCGTCCCGATCCTCCAGGAGGTCGCCCGCGACCTGTCGGCGGCCCTGGCGAACACCAACGGGCAGGGTTGACGGCACAGTGAGGGAGCCTGGGAGCGGGCCCCCTCACACGCGTCGCAGTCGAGCGTGATCACGTACACCTCGACGGGCCGGCCGTCCGGCAGGCTCAGCGAGTAGGCCGTCTTCCCCGCGTCCGGCGCGGCCGACATCGCGACCGACCGCGCCGGCGGACGGTCGACACCCTGACCGCGCTTGATGCGGTGGTCCATGTCGAGGGCGACGGTGCTGCCGTCGGGCGCGGAGCCGGCCCGATCGCCGGCGACGACGGGCGGCTCGGCACCGGTGCCATCCGCGTACCGACGCGCAGCCCACCCAGAAAAGCCGATGACGACGGCAGCTCGGCACCGGTGCCATCCGCGTACCGACGCGCAGCCCCCCCAGTGGCCGACATCGTCACCAACGCCCTGGACCGGTTTCCCGTCGCGGAATCGGAGGGAAACGGATCCAGGGGGTCGTTCAACGGGACGCGGCGAGCGCCGGCGTCAGCCGGCCGTCCGTCATGGTGACCGTGCGGTCCATCCGTTCCAGATGCGCCCGGTCGTGCGTCACCAGCACCGTCGCGGTGGACCGCTCGCGGGTCAGACGCACCAGCAGGTCCAGGACCGCCGCGCCTCTTTCATGGTCGAGCGCGCTCGTCGGTTCGTCGACGAGGAGCACGGCCGGGTCGTTCATCAGCGCGCGGGCGATGTTCACCCGCTGCCGCTGGCCGCCGGAGAGCTGATGCGGGCGGCGGCCGGCCTCGGCCGCCAGACCGACCGCGTCGAGCAGTTCGAGGGCCCTGACACGGGCGGTACGTGCGGCGCGGCCGGCGACGTGGGTCATCACCTGCAGCTGCTCCGCCGCCGTCAGCGACGGCAGCAGGTTCGGCTGTTGAAAGACGATGCCGATGCGCTCCCGGCGCAGCGCCGCCTTCGCCGCAGCCGTCAGCCCGGCCGTGTCGGCACCCTCCACGACGACCCGGCCGCTGTCGGGTGTCACCAGGGTCGCGGCGACCGCCAGCAGGCTGGACTTGCCGGAGCCGGACGGTCCGACGACGGCGGTCAGCGACCCGGCCGGAACGTCGAGCGAGACCCGGTCGAGCGCCGTGAGCCGGCCCCGGCCGTCGGGGTAGGTGAGGGTGATGTCGTCGAGCAGCAGGGTCATCGGGCGCTCCCGAGTGCGGTCAGGGGGTCGACGGCGGTGATCCGCCGGATGGACAGGGCGGCCCCGGCCGCGCCGAGGACGATCATCACGGCGGCGGGTACGAGGACGGTCGGCGCGTCGAGCACGAAGGGCACGTCGCCGCCGCTGATCAGCGCCCCAGCGCCGGCCGCGAGCCCGGTGCCGAGCAGGGTCCCGGCGGCGAGCATCACCACCGCCTGCCCGAGGGCGTCGCGCAGCAGGTAGCGGGTGGAGGCGCCAAGCGCCTTGAGCACGGCCACGTCGCCGCTGCGCTGGATCGTCCACACCGTGAAGAACGCGCCGATGACGAGGGCCGAGATCGCGAACAGGAAGCCGCGCATCAGTTGCAGCGAACCGTTCTCCGACTGGTAGGACCCGATGGCGCTCAGGGCGTCGCCAACGGCGAGGGTCTTCGTACCGATCGCCTCGTCGGCCGCGGCCGTGTCGGCGCCACCTGTGGTGGTCAGCGCGATCACGGTCGCCGCCGGGCCCTGCGAGAGGCGCTGCCAGTCGTCGAGCGCCGTCCACACCACGGGGGTGTGGGAGTAGGAGGCGTCGCCCTCGACGGCGGCGACGGCCGCGTCCAGCGTGCCGAGCCGGACCCGGTCGCCGGCCCGCAGCGCGAGTTCGTCCGCGGCCGGCTCGGAGAGCACCACCTCGCCGGAACGCACCGGACGCGGCGCGAGCCCTGCCGACGGCTCGCTGCCGAAGGCGGAGACGGCGGCCGTATGCTCCCCCGCGGTCGCGTTGAGGGTGCGGATGCCCAACGGGGCGGCGGCGGTGACGCCGGGGCGAGCGGCCCAGTCGTGCCACTGGCTCTCGGTGACGGCCGAATTCGCGAACGACACCGACTGGCCGCCCGGTGGCGCGGCGAAGGCGATGCGGTCGGCGGGCAGGCCGGTGACGGCAGAGGTGTTCTCCCTGGCCAACCCGGCGGTGAGCCCGGACAGCAGGCCCACCAGCAGGGTGATCAGCACGACGACCGTGCCCATCAGCGCGAACCGCCCCTTGGCGAAGCGAAGGTCTCTCCATGCGACGAACATGGCTTCCAGCGTGGTGCGCGCGGCGTGCCCGGGCATCGCGCGCGGGAGCGTATCCGTCTCAACCTTTTGGTTGAGCCGGTCGCTCCGCGCCGTGCTTACGCTGGAGTGGCCATGGACTCCCGGACCCTGACCCCCGTCGCGCGCGTACTGCGCCTGTGTCTGCACGCCCTGCTGGCCGGACTGCTCGCGCTGGCCGCCGTGCGGGCCGTCACCGGCGGCGAGCCGCACGCGTACGCGATCGTGACCGCCGCCGCGCTCGTCGCCGCGGTGTACGCGGCGGGGGTGCTCACCCCCGCCGTGCACCGCTCCCCACGTGCCGCCGCCCTGTGGCTGGCGGCACTCGGCGCGACCTGGCTGGCGCTGCTGGTCCTGTCGCCGGACGCGCTGTGGGTCGCGTTCCCCCTCTACTTCCTCCAGCTCCACCTGCTGCCGATGCGGTGGGGCCTGGCCGCCGTGGCCGTCACGGCCGCCGCCGCGATCGGGAGCTTCCTGCTGCACGGGCAGACGGTCACACCGGGCACGTTCATCGGCCCGCTGCTCGGCGCGGCCGTCGCGGTGGCGACCGTCCTCGGGTACCAGGCGCTGTACCGGGAGAGCGAGAGCCGCCGCCGGCTGATCGAGGAGCTGGTCTCCACCCGCGCCGAGCTCGCCGCCGCGGAACGCACCGCCGGGACGCTGGCCGAACGGGAACGGCTCGCCCGCGAGATCCACGACACGCTGGCGCAGGGCCTGTCCAGCATCCAACTGCTGCTGCGCGCCGCCGAACGGGCCCTGGACGAGGACGGCCCGGCCGCCCGGCACGTCCGGCAGGCGCGCCATGCCGCGCAGGACAACCTGGCCGAGGCCCGCCGGTTCGTGCGTGCCCTGTCGCCGCCGGATCTCGAGCGCGGCTCGCTGGCGGGCGCGCTGGAGCGGCTGTGCGCGGGATCCAACGGACCGGCGGTGCAGTTCGGCGTCAGCGGTACGCCCGTGGAGCTGCCCACGCCGTACGAGGTGGCGCTGCTGCGGACGGCGCAGTCGGCGCTCGCCAACACCACGCGCCACGCGGCCGCCTCCCGGGCGGAGATCACCCTCAGCTACATGGACACCTCGGTGTCACTGGACGTCGTCGACGACGGCCGGGGCTTCGACCCCGACGCGGCCCGGCGGGGGGACGGCGCGGACGGCGGCTTCGGGCTGCGGGCAATGCGTTCGCGGGCGAGCTCGCTCGGCGGGACGCTGAGCGTCGAGTCCGCGCCCGGCCAGGGCACGGCGGTCGCGCTGACCCTGCCGCTGCCCGCGTCGGTCCCGGAGCGCGCCGCATGAGCGGCCCCATCCGTCTGCTGCTCGCCGACGACCATCCCGTCGTACGCGCGGGCCTGCGCGCCGTCCTCGACACCGAGGCCGACTTCGAGGTCGTCGACGAGGCGGCGACCGCTGAGGCGGCCGTGCGGCGCGCGGCCGTGGGCGGCGTCGACGCGGTGCTGATGGACCTCCAGTTCGGCTCCGGCATGCACGGCTCCGAGGCGACGGCGGCGATCAGCGCGCTCCCGGACGGCCCGCGGGTGCTGATCCTCACCACGTACGACACCGACGCCGACATCCTCGCGGCCGTGGAGGCGGGCGCGGCGGGCTATCTGCTGAAGGACGCCCCGCCGGAGGAACTGGCCGCGGCGGTCCGCACCGCGGCGGCCGGCCAGTCCGCGCTTGCCCCGGCCGTGGCGCACCGGCTGATGGACCGTATGCGCACCCCGGCACAGGCGCTGACCAAGCGCGAGCTGGAGGTGCTGCAACTGGTGGGCGACGGCCTGTCGAACCTGCAGATCAGCAAGAAGCTGTTCCTGAGCCAGGCGACGGTGAAGTCCCATCTGGTCCACATCTACGCCAAGTTGGGCGTCGACTCCCGCACGGCGGCTGTGGCCGCCGCGACGGCACGGCGCCTGATCCGGCGCTGAGCGGGCTGCCGCCCGCAGGTGCGCTCCGGGCACCGGTCCCGCTCCCGGGCTCCCTCGCGGGCGGACGCCCTGCCCGGGTCGTCGGGGCGGGCCGGACGCTCCTCGTTTGGGTCCGTGCGGTTGGCGGGCCGTCTGGGCCCGCATCGACGGTCGGCGGCCCCCCAACGGAAAAGCCTCGGGGTGGGGAAGAATTTTGGGGGGGGGGTGTAGATATAGGTGGTGGGGGGAGAATTAAAAAA
>NZ_JBEXRZ010000055.1:0-39023 GCF_040613325.1 Streptomyces sp. NPDC006283
GCCTTGCCCGGGTCGGAGAACTCACCGGGGTGGGGCAGCGGCTTGTCGCCGCTGAGTGCGGCGTTGTAGGCGTCGACCTTCTTGTTGAACGCGTCGACGGCCGCCTTGGAGTCCTTGGTGCCCTCCTTGTGCAGGGCGATCGCCTCGCGGGCCTTGCCCTGCGCGCTCACCACCGCCTTGGAAAAGGTTTCCAGTGCCTTGGCGGCATCCTCGAACGCGTCCGCCGCCCGCAGCCAGTCCGTGGGCAGCGTCTGGAACTTCTCCCTAAACGTTTCAGCGGCCTCGCCCTTCCAGTGACCGGAATCCAGCCGTTTCATCCCGGCGCCGACGAGGTCGAACGCCAACTGGAAGTCCCGCAGGTTCTTCACCGTCGCGGCGATCTCCGTCGGACGACCGTGAATCAGCTCATTGGCCTCCTCACTCTGCCCGAGCTGCTGCTCACCGACCTCGGCACCGAGCGAGGACGCGGTCTCGTCCCCCCAGTCCTCGACCACCTCCGCCAAACCGTCATGACCGTAGTGCCGCAAGCCTTCGCCGGCCTTGTCGGTCACATAGTCGACACCCTCACCGACCTTCTCCTTGACCGTGTCGACACCGTCGCTGAACTTGTCGACAGCCTTGTCGGCCAGCCCGCCCCAGTCCACCATCAGCCGCTCTCCCCCCAACGCGGCTGCTCCCCCAGATCCACCGTCTCCTGTGACGGATCCAGATCCTCACGCAACTGCGCGTCCAACCTCTCCCGCACCGACGGATCGATCACACCGGCGCGCTCCAACGCGTCGTTCTGCGCGTCCATCACGTCATACGTGGTGTCCGCCCAGGTCTGCTTCACCTCGGTGTGCGCCTGGGAGAACGACTCCTTGCTCCAGTCCGCGTTGTCCCACGCATGCTGGTCACGGATCGTGTCCCAGCGCATCTGCTTGACCTCGTCCTCCGACAGATGCGGATTACCGTTCACCGAGTTCACGCCGATCTTGATCGTGTCCTTGATGTACTGCTCCTGCTCCGCGAACGAACCCGCCGACAGGCCCACCCCCTGCGCGAAAGCGTTCCCGCGCAGCGTCAGCGCCCGCACCCCCCACTCCCACCGGTTGCAGAACGTCTCGAACTCCGCCGTCAAACCGCCGTGCCCCAACTCCAGCCCGGACAGGGCCAGACCCGAAAACCCCCGCCCGGTCGACGCCTGGCCGATCATGCCGAGCTCCTTCAGCTCCGCATGCGCCAGATTGATCCCCACCGCGATCGCCGCCAACGCCGCCGGCGGCGCCGCAAGATCAGCCTTCTCCCCGCTCACTGCATCCCCCCGAGATCAACCGCCACCGCATCCGGCACCACACCCACCACCGGCGGAAACAACATGCCCTCTTCGCTGCCCGCATCCAGCGCAACCCCCGCAGGCTCCGGCAGCATCGGCACCATCACATCCAGCAACCGCGCACCCAACACCGTGCGGTATTCCCACTCCCGCTCCGCATCCCCCTGCGCCCGCGCGAACCGGGCCAACGCCTCCTCGTCCGAGAACGCACAGATCCACCGCACCCCGTTGAAATCCGCCGTCCACAGACTCCCGTGCGCATCGAACGGCACCAGCACCGCCGCACGCCGAAATTCCCCCAGCAACACCGCAAACCGACGCCGCGCCACCGCGACCTCATCCACTGGCACAGCACTGGGGGAAGCAGGCTCGGACGGCGCCGGCGTGGCCTGAGGCGCCTCCGCCGCAGGCCAATCGGCCAACTCCGCAAGCCTCGAGAGGCGGTCAGGCCTCGAAATCCCATCCCCGTTGTCACTCACCCGGAGATGCTTTCACGGGCGACTTCTCACCAGCAACGATCAAAACTGGGCAAGCTGGCGCATCCGGCGCCACGCGTGCGGGCGTTGCTGCCTGGTCACCGCCCTGCCCCGCGGCCCCAGGGTCGGCGCGTCGATGCCGCCGTGACGTCGCTCGTCAGCGTTGTGTTCCGTCACCCTGAGCTTGCGCGACGTAGTGGCATATACGCCAGTCGAGTCGAGCCGCACGCGGCCGGCTCGGGTCCCCCAGCCGCATTTACTTGCAGCCGTCCACGGCCAGGCTTGCGGCCACGGCGGCGCTTGCGTGACCCGCTGAGCGCGTCCGTGCGCCCGGCCCCGGACAAGCGCCGCCCGCCGGGAGGGCTCAGCCGTTAACGCGCGTGTAGGTGAGAAACACCGCGCCGCTCTTGAGGACGGTGTGGTCGGCGAGTGTCCAGGTGCGAGGATCGAAAGCGGCCTTGCGGGAGAACAGCGGGATCCCGTCGCCAATGGTCAGCGGGCCGATCTTGAGGATCAGCGTGTCGATCTCGGCGTACAGGGAGCCCGCCAGCTCGGCGCCGCCGATCAGCCAGATGTCCTTGCCGTCCTGCTGCTTGAGCTCCCGCACGGTCGCCACCGGGTCGTCGGCGACCAGTTCGACTTCCCGGTCCGGGCTCTCGGTCAGTGTCCGGGAGAACACCAGGTGACGCAGGTGGGGGTAGGCGTCGGTGATGCCGGCCGCAAGACCGATCTCGTAGCTCCGCCGCCCCTCGAGCACAGTGTCGAAGTGGGTGCCCTCCGCCGTGACGGACAGTGCCTGCCGAGCCTGGACGGGCAGCGTCTCCGGGTACTCGGCCACGAGGTGCTGGATGTAGTCCTCCGGTATGGGCCAGAAGCCGTTCGGACCCGTGGGGTCCGCGCCGTCCGGGCCCGCGATGAAGCCATCGAGAGTGGTGGCGATGTAGTGGACGAGTCTGCGCACGCCAGTTCCCTTCCTTCGGTTTGCCGTCGTGGTGCGGCCCTGGGTCGCCGGTAGGCGTGCCGGGGTACGAGGCCGCCCATTGATCATGGCACCCGACCAACTGCGTGAGCACCGTGCCGTCGAATCTCGTGGCCATTCGTACGCGCGTCAGGGCTCAGCTGTCGCTGAAATTCGAGATCTGCTTCACCGGACACTCGCCCCGCCGCGGACTCGCGACGTCCTCCCGCCTCAAGGGCGACGACCAGATCGTGATCGCCAAGCAGGGCGGCTGGGCCCGCACTCCAAGCTGCTCGCCGGATTTCTTGAAGTCGTCGACCAGTGGAAGGGCGACGCCGCCCTGATCGGCGTTCTGTGGCAGGTGCTCTCAGAAGAACGGCGCGCCGGCCGACCGCCTGGTGCTCAGCGTCCAGTAACCGATCGGCTGACGGACAGGCTGCCCGATGTGTGATGCCCACTTTGACTGCTCGGTGCGGAACAACTTTGGCGCTGCGCGTGCCGCCGCAACGCTGGATCACCGCCCCGCTCGCGGCCCCAGTGCCGGCGCGTCGATGCCCGCCGTCATGTCACTCGTCAGCGTTGTGTCTCCCGTCTTCCGCGACGGGTCGTAGGCGCATTCCGCGTGGGCGCCGCCGTTGAAGCGGTCGCCGTCCTCGTACCAGTCGAAGACCATGCGGCCTTCGCCTTCGCGCTTCGTGCGCAGCGTCCAGTTGTCGCCGGAAGGGGAGGGGTCGAAGGACACGATCTCCCAGCCCTTGGACTTCAGGTGGTCGCGCAGCCCACGCAGCGCCGGGAGGGCGTCCGCCTTTGGGACGTCGACGAGTTGCCACTCGTGGTTCAAGCTGAACGCGCCCTCCACCGGAGTGTCGGCAACGTGACGAGCTTCACCTCGCCCTCGGACGTCTCCACCTTCCAGCCCTTTTCGAGATGCTCCGCGCAGCCGGAGAGGTGCGCGACGACCTCGCGCATACGCTCGATCTGCTTGGGGGTCATGCTGCTCACGGTGTCCTCCAAGGGGCCCGCACCAGACTAGAGCGTGGGGCGTCAGCCGGATGCGGGTCGCAGCGTCGGCGGGTGGCGGCCCGCCGTCACGTCGCTGCC
The DNA here is from genome assembly GCF_040613325.1 of Streptomyces sp. NPDC006283. Classification (NCBI taxonomy): domain Bacteria; kingdom Bacillati; phylum Actinomycetota; class Actinomycetes; order Kitasatosporales; family Streptomycetaceae; genus Streptomyces; species Streptomyces sp. NPDC006283. Next base: position 3,851 of record NZ_JBEXRZ010000055.1, read on the forward strand.
GTCGAAGCCCGGCGAGGGTGAGCCGGTCCCGGCCACCGCCCCGGCCCGGTTGTCCGCGGGCGCTCGTATGCTCGACGCATGACCGATCACCAGGGCGGACAGCACGCAGCACGGCCCACCGAGAACGCCATGCGGCGTGCGCTCAAGCGGGCGAGGGACGGGGTCGCCCTCGATGTGGCCGAGGCCGCCGTGCTGTTGCAGGCCAGGGGCAGCGACCTGGAGGATCTCGCCGCGTCCGCCGGCCGCGTGCGGGACGCGGGGCTCGAGGCCGCCGGGCGGGCCGGGATCATCACGTACTCGAAGAGCGTCTTCATTCCGCTCACCCGGCTGTGCCGCGACAAGTGCCACTACTGCACCTTCGCCACCGTGCCCGGCAAGCTGCGCCGCGCGGGCCATGGGATGTTCATGTCCCCGGACGAGGTCCTCCAGATCGCCCGGCGTGGCGCGGAGACGGGTTGCAAGGAAGCGCTGATCACGCTCGGGGACAAGCCGGAGGACCGCTGGCCGGAGGCCCGGGAGTGGCTCGACGCCCACGGGTACGACGACACGATCGCGTACGTGCGGGCCATGGCGATCCGGATCCTGGAGGAGACCGGGCTGCTGCCCCACCTCAATCCCGGGGTCATGTCGTGGACCGACTTCCAGCGGCTGAAGCCCGTCGCGCCGTCCATGGGCATGATGCTGGAGACGACGGCGACCCGGCTGTGGAGCGAGCCCGGCGGGCCGCACCACGGTTCGCCCGACAAGGAGCCGGCCGTCCGGCTGCGGGTGCTCGAGGACGCCGGGCGGACGAACGTGCCGTTCACCAGCGGGCTGCTGATCGGGATCGGCGAGACGTACGAGGAGCGTGCCGAGTCGCTGTTCGCGCTGCGCCGCATCTCCCGTGCGTACCACGGCATCCAGGAGCTGATCCTGCAGAACTTCCGTGCCAAGCCGGACACGGCCATGCGCGGTATGCCGGACGCCGAGCTGGACGAGCTCGTCGCGACCGTTGCCGTCGCCCGGCACATCATGGGGCCCTCCGCCTGCCTCCAGGCCCCGCCGAACCTGGTGGACGCCGAGTACGCGCGCCTGATCCGCGCCGGCATCGACGACTGGGGTGGCGTGTCACCCCTGACCCCCGACCACGTCAACCCCGAGCGGCCCTGGCCGCAGATCGACGAGCTCGCGGAGAAATCGGCGGCTGAGGGCTTCGAACTGCGCGAACGGCTCTGCGTGTACCCGGAGTTCGTGCAGCGCGGCGAGCCGTGGCTCGACCCGCGGCTGCTGCCGCACGTACGGGCGCTGGCCGACCCGGAGACCGGCCTCGCCGCCCCGGACGAGCTCCCCACGGGGCTGCCGTGGCAGGAGCCCGACGAGGGGTTCACCGCCACCGGGCGGACCGACCTGCACCGGACCATCGACACCGAGGGCCGCACGCACGACCGCCGTGACGACTTCGACGCCGTCTACGGCGACTGGGACGCCTTGCGCGAGGCCGCCGCTCCCGGCATGGTGCCGCAGCGTATCGACACGGACGTGCGGCAGGCGCTCGGGCAGGCCGCCGACGACCCGACGAAGCTCACCGACGACGAGGCCCTGGCGCTCCTGCACGCCGACGGGCCCGCCCTCGACGCGCTCACCCGCATCGCCGACGAGCTCCGCCGCTCGGTCGTCGGCGACGACGTCACGTACATCGTCACGCGGAACATCAACTTCACCAACGTCTGCTACACCGGCTGCCGTTTCTGCGCCTTCGCCCAGCGGCGTACGGACGCCGACGCGTACACCCTGTCGCTGAGCCAGGTCGCCGACCGCGCCGAGCAGGCGTGGGACGTGGGCGCCGTCGAGGTGTGCATGCAGGGCGGCATCCACCCCGACCTGCCCGGTACCGCGTACTTCGACATCGCCCGGGCCGTCAAGGAACGCGTCCCCGGCATGCATGTGCACGCCTTCTCGCCGATGGAGGTCGTCAACGGAGCCAGCCGCACCGGCATGTCGATCCGGGAGTGGCTGACGGCGGCGAAGGAGGCGGGACTCGACTCGATTCCCGGCACCGCCGCCGAGATCCTCGACGACGAGGTCCGCTGGGTCCTCACCAAGGGCAAGCTGCCCACGGCGACCTGGATCGAGGTCGTGAAGACGGCGCACGAGCTCGGCATCCGCTCGTCGTCCACCATGATGTACGGGCATGTCGACCAGCCCCGGCACTGGCTCGGCCACTTCCGCACCCTCGCCCGGATCCAGCAGGAGACCGGCGGCTTCACCGAGTTCGTGACCCTGCCGTTCATCCACACCAACGCACCCGTGTACCTGGCGGGGATCGCCCGGCCCGGGCCGACGACCCGCGACAACAGGGCCGTCACGGCGATGGCCCGCATCCTGCTCCATCCGCACATCACCAACATCCAGACAAGCTGGGTCAAGCTGGGCGCGGAGGGTGCGGCGGAGATGCTCCGCTCCGGGGCCAACGACCTCGGCGGCACTCTGATGGAGGAGACCATCTCCCGTATGGCGGGATCGAGTTATGGCTCGTACCGCTCCGTCCACGACCTGACCGCCATCGCGGAGGCCGCCGGCCGGCCGTCCAGGCCGCGTACGACCCTGTACGGGGAGGTTCCGGCGGAACGGCAGCAGGCGGCGAGCGCGTCCGACGGACATCTGCCGGAGCTGCTCCCGCTGCTGCCGGACTGACCGACTGACCGGACTGACCGACTGACCGGACTGACCGGACTGACCGGACTGGCCGGACTGACGGACTGACGGACTGACCGGGCAGTCCTGCCGGAGCTGCTCCCGCCGCTGCTGGACTGGGCGGTGCGAGGGGCTGGACCGGCGCGGGCGGTCCCATGACCGGCCCGCTCGGCTCGCACTCCGCCGGTGCGGGCGTCCGTGGTGACCGGCTCGCTCGGCCCGCACGCCGCCGGTGCCGGCGTCTGTCGTGACCGGCCCGCGTGGTCGGTCGTGCGGCCAAAAGTGACCTCCAGCGGGTTTGGCCACATACCCGCGCGAACCCTACGCGCGCTCTGAATCGGTCGCTCCCGTTCGATTACAGTGCTGCGCCGGGCAGGGTTCGTTCGACGACGTCGGGGGAGGAGCGCGGTGAGCACAGCAGCCACAGCCGTGTGGGGCCGTGCCGAGCAGCAGGACTTCCGTGCCAGGGTGCGCGGCGCCCTGCTCGGCGGCGCCATCGGCGACGCGCTCGGCGCCGGTGTCGGAGGCCTGACCCTCGAGGAGATCCGTACCGCCCACGGCCCCGACGGGCTGATGGACCTCACACCCGTCAACGGCCGCCGCGGCGCCGTCACGGCCGCCACCCAGCTGACGCTCTTCACCGTCGACGGACTGATACGGGCGCAGGTCCGCCGCGACACCGGCGCCTGGCATCCGCCGACCGACGTGCACCGCGCCTATCTGAGGTGGGCGGCCACCCAGCGCGACTGGGGTCCCGACGAGCGCCGCAAGGACAACGGCTGGCTGGCCCGTGAGGAGTGGCTCTACAGCCGCCGCAACCCGTCCCGCGACACCGTCACCGGTCTCGGTGACGAGAACATGGGCACCCTCCAAGCTCCGAAGAACCCCACGGCCCGCGACGCCGGCGCCCTCGTGCGGTCGGCGCCGTTCGGGCTGCTCGTCGGCTGGGAGCCGCAGTTGGTGTGCCAGCTCGCCGTCGAGTGCGCGGCGCAGACCCACGGGCACCCGACCGCCTATCTGTCGGCGGGCGCGTTCGCGGTCATCGTGCACGGCCTGGCCCGCGGCGAGACGCTGGACGGCTCGGTGCAGCGTGCCCTCGCGCAACTGGCCTCCCGGCCCGGCCACCAGCCCGTCACCGACGCGCTCAAGCAGGCGCTGGGGGCCGTACGCCAGGGAATCCCGAGCGCCGCGAGGGTCGCCGCCGTCGGAGAGGCCCACCTTGCGGAGGAAGCCCTCGCGATCGCCGTCTACTGCGCGCTCGTCGGTGAGGACATCCGGCACGGGCTGCGTCTCGCCGTCAACCACGACGGCCCCTCCGAGGTGACCGGCGCGGTGTGCGGCGCGCTGCTGGGCGCGCTGCACGGGGAGACGGCGCTGCCGCCGGCCTGGCTGTGCGAGCTGGAGGGTCGCCCGACGCTGCTGGAGATCGCGGACGACTTCGCCATGGAGATGACCCAGGGCCCGGCGCTGCACAGCCCGACGGCGACGGCGCCGGGCTGGGTGCAGCGCTACCCGCGTGCGGCGGCCGAACTGGCCTGACGCACACGCGCCCGGCCGATGCGCCCCGCGCCCGGCCGATGCGCACCGCGCCCGGCCGATGCGCCCCGTGCCCGGCCGGTAGGCCCCGTGCCGCCGGTGGGCCCCGTGCCCGGCCGATGAGCTCGCGCACTCACACCGGTGCGTCCGACCGGGCACCCTGTCGTCCGGCCGGTGAGCTCGCGCCCCCGTGCAGGTGCGCCCGACCGGCCCGCGCTGCGGGACGACCGGGCGCACCGGGGCGGTCCGTCAGAGACCGGTGGTCTCGCGGGCGGCCGGGGCCGGGAGCGGACCCACCGCGTCCGAGCCGGAGCCGCCCTCGTCGTCGCCGTTGATCTTCGCCAGGACCTCGTCGCGCTCCGGCGTGTCCTCCGGCTTGATCCAGCCGATCACGATGTAGAGGACGAGGGACACGGCCAGCGGCACCGAGATCTGGTACTGCAGCGGCACACCGCCTTCCACGTTCCAGCTGATCGGGTAGTTGACCAGCCAGAAGGTCACCAGACCGACGGCCCAGCTGAGCAGTGCCGCGGTCGGGCCGCTCTTGCGGAACCAGGGGAGCAGGCCGAGCATCAGCGGGATCGCGATCGGACCCATCAGCCCGGCGACCCACTTGATGACGACGGTGATGATGTCGCCGAAGAACGGCGAGTTGACCTGCGTCGCGATCGCCATCGACAGGCCGAGGAAGAGCAGCGTCGTCCAGCGCGCCGCGAGCAGCCCGGCGCGGGTGTCCCACTCGCGGACCTTGCGGGACAGGGCGGGCATGATGTCGCGGGTGACGACCGCGGCGATGGCGTTGGCGTCGGACGAGCACATGGCCATCGTGTGGGAGAAGAAGCCGACGATGACCAGGCCGAGCAGGCCGTGCGGGAGCAGCTGCTCCGCCATCAGCGCGTAGCTGTCGGAGGGCGTGTCCGTCTCGATGAGCAGCGGCGCGACCCACATGGGGAAGAACAGCACCGCCGGCCAGACCAGCCACAGCACCGCGGACAGCACACCCGATCGCTGCGCGGACTTCGCGGAGTCGGTGGCCATGTAGCGCTGGGCCTGGTTCCACATGCCGCCGTTGTACTCGAAGGTCTTGATGAAGAGATAAGCGATCAGGAACACCATCATGTACGGGCCGGCCAGCGGCTCCGCGTGGCCGGCCAGCTTCGGCTCGTCCCACACGGTCCACAGACTGCTGAAGCCGCCCAGTTCGGCCATGACGGCGACGAGCATCGCGATGCCGGCGACGAACTGGATGATGAACTGGCCGAGTTCGGTCAGGGCGTCGGCCCACAGACCGCCGACGGTGCAGTAGACGGCCGTGACCGCACCGGTGATCAGGATGCCCATGTTGAGGGAGACGCCGGTGAAGACGGAGAGCAGCGTGGCGATGGCCGCCCACTTCGCGCCGACATCGACGATCTTCAGCAGTACGCCGGACCAGGCGAGCGCCTGCTGCGTCGGCAGGTTGTAGCGGTTCTTCAGGTACTCGAGCGGCGAGGAGACGTGCAGCCGTGCCCGCACTCGGTTGAGCCGGGGAGCGAACACCTTGGCGCCGATCGCGATACCGATGGCGATGGGGAAGGACCAGGTGACGTACGAGGTGACGCCGTAGGTGTAGGCGATGGCCGCGTAGCCGGTGAACATCACGGCGCTGTAGCCCGACATGTGGTGTGAGATGCCGGAGAGCCACCAGGGCATCTTGCCGCCGGCCGTGAAGAAGTCGCTGACGTTGTCCACGCGCTTGTGGGACCAGACGCCGATCGCGACCATCACTCCGAAATAGCCGATGAGTACGGCCCAGTCGAGACTGTTCATGCCCCCTCCAGGGGTCCGGTCCGTCTTGTGAACGCCGTTCATGGTGTGGCGCGGCAAGGTGGCACGACAACGGACTGGAAGGTCAAGAGCGAGCAAAATCGTTCGGCTTTTTGACCTCTGTTCCTATCTGTGAACACCAGAAGGGTGAAAAAGGGGTCGCACGGGATATGTGTCCGTGCGACCCGAGGTGGTCGGCGCGCGGCGCGCGGCGACCGGACGGCAGCCGGCTCGCGGGGAGCGGTGATCGTTACCGCATCACCGCATCACCGCATCAACTCGCCCGCGTTGACGAGCAGCGACTGGCCCGTGATCGACCTGGCACGGTCGGAGGCAAGGAAAGTGGCTGCCTGCGCCACGTCCTGATCCGTCGCCAGCTCCGGCAGCGCCATCCGCTCGGTGAGCCGCTCGAGCACCTCGCTCTCCGGCGCCCCTTCGGTGAGGGCGCTGAACTGGACATACGCCTGCACCGGCGGCCCCCACATCCAGCCTGGCAGGACCGTGTTCACCCGGATCCGGTGAGGGCCCAACTCCCTCGCCAGCGAGTACATCGCGGACGTGAGCGCCCCCTTGGACGCCGCGTACGCCGCCTGCTGCACCTGCGAGGGCGCGGCCACCGCCGACTGGGTTCCGATGATCACGACCGAGCCGCCCCCCTCCTTGAGTCCCGGCAGGCACGCCCGCGTCATCCGTAGCGTGCCGAGCAGATTCACGTCCAGAACGCCCTGCCAGGTCGTGAAGTCCGCGTCCTCGAGGCCGCCGAAGCAGCTGTCCCACGCGGCGACGTGAACGACGGCGTCGATCCGCCCGAAGCGCTCCAGCGCGAGGGCCGCCAGTGCCTCGCACTGCGTCTCGTCGGTGATGTCGGTGGCCCGGTACGCGGTGCGCCTGCCGCCGGGGTCGATCTCGCCGGCCGACTTGGCGAGGTTCGCCTCCGTGCGCGCGCCCAGGACGGCGTTGCCGCCGTCCTCGACGACGGCCGCCGCGACCTGGTGCCCCAGTCCGGCGCCGACGCCGGACACGATGACGGTCTTGTCCCGAAGCAACATCCCCGTGCCTCCCGAGGCTGGCGCATTATCTGACGGAGCGTCAGAGTAGGTCCGTCCGCCGGAGGAAGGAAGGGGAACGCCATGAGCGAGGACACGCGCAAAGAGGAAATGCGCAACGACGGCACGCGCAATGACGGCACGCGCAACGACGGCACGCAGGGCGAGGGTACGCGCAGCGAGGTGTACGCCGAGCTGGCCGCCGTCGGCCCGTACGGGGTCCGCCCGGGCCACGCGCTGATCACCATGGTCGAACCGCATCCCGGCCACGAGTACGCGTACAACCGGTGGTACGAAGACGACCACTACTACGCGGGCGCGACGGCGATGCCCTGGATCTTCGCGGGCCGCCGCTGGGTGGCGACCAGGGATCTCCAACTGCTGCGCTACCCCGAGAAGTCAGCCGTGGCGCAGCCCGTGACCGCCGGGTGCTACCTCTCGACGTACTGGATCACCGAGGGCCGGTACGCCGACCACATGAAGTGGACCGTCGCCATCAACAAGCGCCTCAACCGCGACGGCCGCGTGCACCAGCAGCGTACGCACGTCTTCACGGCCTTTCAGGACCACGAGGCCACGGTCTACCGCGACGGAGCCGCCGGCCCCCGCGACCGGCACGCACTGGACCACCCCTACGCCGGCCTCGTACTGCAGGTCATCGACGCGGACGGCCCGGCGCAGCGGGCGGAACTGCTGGAGTGGCTCCGCGCGAAGCACCTGCCCAGGAGGCTCATGGGCTCGTGCGCCGCGATGGTGACCGTTTTCAGGCCGACACCGCTGCCGGGTGACCGGATGACGTACGTGAAGCAGGTCGAGGGCGTGGACTGCCGACTGACGCTGCTCTGGTTCCTCGAGGCGGACCCGCGCGAGCGGTGGGAGCCCGAGTTCACCGGACTCGACGTGACGGTCGCCGAGTCGGGGCTGGGGAGGGTCGAGCTGGTGGCGCCGTTCGTGCCGACCGTTCCCGGGACCGACCGCTACGTCGACCGGCTGCGCTGAGCCGGGCCGACGCCGGAACCACGGTGGGGGCCGTCCCACCATGGCCGAGCCCCCTCGGCCGGGACGGCGAACCAGTCGAGAGGGCCCTCGGTACTGTCTCTTGCTCTTGCTCGTCGCTTGTTGCGCGCAGCTCGCTGGTGCGAGTCGTTGCTGCGTGTCGTTCGTATGCTGCGGGTCCCGACGCGCTTCCCGACGCGCTCAGCCGCGCCCGAACGCGCCCTCGCCCACTTCGTTCACGAACGCATTCCACGACTCGGGCACGAAGGTGATCGTCGGACCTGCGGTGACTTTCGAGTCCCGCACGGAAATCTCCCGCACGACAGGGGATTTGACCTCTACGCATGCGCCGTTTCCGGTGGAGTACGAGGACTTCGTCCAGGTCTCCGTGGCGCCCTGAAGGATTGCCATGTTCGCTCCGCTTCCGGCAAGTGGGGTGATCTGAGCCAACGTTCTTGCTGGCGTGATCGACGCTACTCGCCGAGCCGGGCGCGTGAGATGGGCGTTCACTCGACCGGATGGCATATTCCATGCGACTCTTCCGTCGCACGGGAGCTCTGGTGTACCGTGCGGCCCCCGCTCAGGCGGGGTCGCCCTGGGCGTACATCTTGGCGATGTCGGCGATGAACTGCCGTGTCTGCTCCACGTTGAGGGCCTGCGCGCGTAGATGCTCGTACATCACGCTGTACTTCTGTACGTCGTTGGCCTTCTCCAGGTACAGGTCGCTGGTCACACCCTCGATGTAGACGACGCTCGAGTCCGAGGCGTCGGGGAACTCGAGGATCGCGTACTGACCGTTGATGCCCGGATGCGCGCCCATCTCGAACGGCAGCACCTGCACGGTGACGTGCGGCTGCTGCGACAGCTCCACCAGATGCTCGAGCTGTTCGCGCATCAGCTGCTTGTCGCCGACCTGTCGGCGCAGCGCCGCCTCGTCGATCACCACCCACAGACGCAGGGGGTGTTCGGTGTCCCTGATGCGCTCCTGGCGGCGCAGACGGACACTGACGCGCTTCTCGACATCGGTCGCTCCGCTCTCGGGCAGCGCTCCCGCGATGAGCGCCTCCGCGTACTGCCGCGTCTGCAGCAGCCCGGGGACGACCTGCGGCTCGTACACGCGCAGGCTGGCTGCATCGGTCTCCAGACCGATGTACACGCTGTACGGGATGTCGCCGAAAGCGTGCCACCAGCCCTGCTGGCGGGAGTCCTTGGCCATCTGCATCAACGAGTCGACGATCCGGTGGTCCTCGACCTCGTACACCCCGCACAGGTCACGGACGTCGCGCTGGCTGATGGAGCGGCGGCCGTTCTCGAGACGGCTGATCTTCGACTGGGAGACCAGCAGCCGCTCAGCCACCTCCTCGGCCGTCATGCCCTTCAGCTCCCGGAGCCGGCGCAGCTCCTGCCCCAATCGGCGTCTCCTGACGGTGGGATTGACGTTGGACGCCACGGAAACTGCACCTCCGGCTTGCGTAGCTGTGCGTATCTACTGCTGAGCAGATTGCCACCAATGGTGGTCGCTCCGCTGCCAAATGGCTACACACGTGAACGCGGCCGCTACACATACGAACGCGCGGGGCAGCGGCGTGGCTGCCCCGCGCGTTCGACCTGCGGCTCCCGAACCGGCCTTGGGGACGTCGGTGCGGTGGTCCTGCGATGGGGTGTTCGGTCGTGCGGTCGTGCGGTGTCGATGTCGTGCTGTGCTGCTGTTCGGCGGTACTGCTGGGGTGCGGCGACGCGCGCTCAGTGCGCGGCGACACGTGCGGCCATGCTGCCGCGGCGTGGTTGCATCGGTACGGGTCCTGGCTGGCGCCCGCCGGGGGCGGCTGCCTGGTTGCGGCGCGGCTGTGCGGCCACACCGTTCTGAACGTCCATCACCGCGTGCGCGACGAGGCCGCCCATGGGGTCGTGCCTGATGAGGTCCCGCAGACGGGACCGCGAGGAACGCCCTTCGTTACCCGGATACAGGTGCTTGCCGAGACCGACCGCGTGGGCCAGGGCGGCGAGCGCCGCGGTCCGCGGGTCCGGCGGTACACCGGTGCGGATCGCACTGTCCAGCCGGGCCCTGATGTCCCGGCTGATGGCCGTGTCCGTCGCCTGGTAGCGAGTCGTCGGCAGCACTCCGCACATCTGGCCCGCCACGGCATGCACCATGCCGCACCGCTCCAGATGCGAGAGGTAAATCTGGCGCAGCCCCAGCCGGGGCCCGCCGATCCAGTGGACCGCGCGCACCGGGCTGCCGCGTCTGCGCAGCAGTTCCAGTGCGGAGTCCAGAGTCGGATCTCCTGTCGGCCGTGGCATCACCACGGCGATACGATCCCCGTCTGGGGCTATCCGTCCTGCCAGAGCCAGCTCTACTAGCTGTGCCCCGGCCAGGCCGAGGTCGAGCGACTGCGGCTGCGCTGTGGTACCCGTTGCCGGGTCCAGAGCGAGCAGCAGAAGCTCCTCCGGAAGTGTTCTGCGGCTCCTGCCCATCCATGCCTCCCCGCGTGGATGAATGACAGGGTGACCCCTCTCACATTGGTCTGTCGAGAGCGCCTGGGTGCTTTGTTAGGGAACCGATAGGTATGTCGTTCTCGTCTAGCACGGGAGCCAAGCGCTCACACAGGACACTGGTAGATGGTTCGGACACCTCGAGCCGTCGGCGGACCGCCGGCTCCGGGTGCCCGTGAAGACGTACGCATGGCGCATGGCACATGACTCATGGAGGAGGCACGGTGGCGGGCGAGTCCCCCGACAAGTCGGAGCAGCGGAAGTCGTCGGGGGAGACGACTCAGGAGGAGCGCGACCCGCGACTCGCCGTGTTCCGCCAGGCCTCCCCGGAGCGTGGCGAGGCGTCCGCGCAGGGAAGCACACCCGCAAGGGCAGACGCACCCGCGCAGGGCCGTGACTCCGGTCATGACGCATCCTCCTCGGACGACTCCGCGGAGCGCCCGGCTCCCGTGGACCAGCCGACGGCGGTCTTCAAGGCCCCGGCGGTGGACGACGCGGACGAGCGGGACGCTGCCTCCGAGGGTAATGACGCACGCCTGCGGGCGGCGGTTGCCGCGTGGGTGGCGACGGCCGACGAGCCGGATGCCGCCGAGACGACGCTGGAGGGCTCACAGGCCCCGGCAGAGGCCGAGAAGGTGGACGAGAGTCGGACGCCTGCCAAGACGGACGGAACGGCCGCTGAGGAAGCACCTGTGGAGCCGGACGCAGCCTCCGTGACCGACGCCCCGACCGACGCCCCGACCGACGGCGCGGACGCCGACGTCACGTCGGAGGACGCCGCCCCGACCGGGACGGACGAGCCCGCGGACCGCGCGACCGAACCAACGGACGCTGAAAAGGCGTCAAAGGCCCAGACGTCGAATGAATCGGATGAGTCCGACGAGTCAGACGGATCCGACGAGTCGGACGAATCGGCCGAGCTCGGCGACGACTCCTCCGCCGACGCCCCCTCCGGCGAGGCAGCCGACAGCGAGGGCGTCAGCGCGCAGAAAGCTTCCCCTGTCCCCGCCTCCCTCCCCTCGGACAGTGCTGAAGCAAAGAGCGAAGACACTCCCGGCGAGGCCGCGGGCCGAGCTGTTGATCAGCCCACCACGGTGTTCAAGGCGCTGCGTCGTCCTGCCGTCGACCAGCCCACCACCGCGCTGAAGGTGCCACCGCTTCCCAAGCCCAAGGCCGAGCCGAAGCCCGAGCCCAAGGCCGAGCCCGCGGCGGACCCCGAGCCGGAGACCGACGCCGAGCGCACGAGCACCTTCGTGCCGCTGCGTCGTGACGACGTGCGGCCGACACCGCCCACTCCGCCTGCACGCTCCACGCCGCCCGCACGCCCCACGCCGCCCACGTCGCCCGGGGCTCCTGTGAGCCGCGAGCCCGAGCCCGAGCTCGAGCCGCAGGCGGCCGCCGCACAGGCGCCTGCCTCTCTCGGCGAGACCGAGCGGACCAGGCAGCAGCCGATGCCTCCGCTGCCGCCGCTCGATCTGCTCGCGGAGCTGACGAACACCCCGCCGCCGCCGGAGACCCCGGTCCGCACGGTCGTGCGGCGCGTCAAGATCTGGACGCCGCTGGTCCTGCTCCTTCTGATCGTCTTTGCAGTCGTGCAGATGGTGCGTCCGCTTCCGGAGCCGTCGCTGACACTCTCGGCGAAGGAGACCTACACCTTCGAGGGCGGCCCGCTCGAGCTGCCGTGGCCAGCCGAGGGTCAGGGGGCCGCCGAGGTCGTCGGCGTGGGCAGCCTCGGCCAGTACGGCGCCCAGAAGCCCGCCCCCATCGCCAGCGTCGCAAAGACCATGACGGCGTACGTGATCCTCAGGGACCACCCGATCAAGGGCAAGGAAGTCGGCCCGAAGATCACCGTCGACAAGAAGGCCGAGGAGGAGTCGAAGGCGAAGAGCGAGTCGACGGCTCCCATCAAGGAAGGCCAGCAGTTCACCGAGAAGCAGATGCTCCAGCTGCTGATGATCCCGTCGGGGAACAACGCGGCCCGACTGCTCGCCCGTTGGGACGCAGGTTCCGAGGAGGCGTTCGTCAAGAAGATGAACGACGCCGCCAAGGACCTCGGGATGACGAACAGCACCTACACCGACCCGAGCGGTCTCAAGGCCAGCACCGTCTCCACCCCGCTGGACCAGCTCAAGCTGGGCGAGGCGGTCATGAAGAACGACGTGTTCCGCGAGATCGTCAACATGACGCAGGCCGAGATCCCGGGCATCGACGGAACCATCCGCAACAACAACGACCGCGCCCTCATGATGGACGGCGTCGGCGGCATCAAGACCGGTTCCTCCACTCCTGCCGGCGGCAATCTCCTCTGGTCCGCCAACGCCGTCGTCGACGGTGAGGTCCGCCTCATCGTCGGGATAGTGATGGGTGCGCAGGACGCTCCTCTGCTGTGGCAGAAGCTGGAGAAGGCGATCGACTACAGCATCGCGCTGATCCCGCCGGCGCAGGAGGCCGTCACCTCCGCAACCGTCGTCAAGAAGGGCGATGTCGTCGGCCACGTCGACGACGGCCTGGGCGGCCGTACCCCGGTCGTCGCCACCAAGGACCTCAAGGCCGTCGGTTGGGCAGGTCTGGACGTGAAGATCGAGATTGCCGGCAAGGGCGGCGCGATCCCGCACTCGGCGAAGGCGGGCACGGTCGTCGGCCAGGTCTCCGTCGGCGAGGGAGCCGGCAAGGTCAGCGCCCCGGTCGCCCTCCAGCAGGACCTCGAGGAGCCCGGCTTCGGCGCCAAGCTGACCCGTCTCGGCTGACCGGGCCGGGTCGTCGGCGAACGCGCAGCGCCACGTGAGGAGGGGGAGCCCGGACCAGGGCTCCCCCTCCTCGCGTGCGTGCGATCGTCGTCGGTGCTCATCTCCGCCCGCGTCGGAGGCCCTTGCACGCCGCCCAGTAATGTGGATGGCCTCCATCGCGCCCGCATACACGCCTCTTCACCCGTAGACACACCCCTCCACCCGCATACACGTCTCTTCACCCGTAGACACGACCCTTCCCGCAGACATGCTCTTCACAGGAGTCCGTCATCGCCACCACGCTGAACGCCTCTGAGGCCGTCGCCGCGGAACGTGCTGTGTGGCCGAGCCGGACCGCCACGGCACTGATTCCCCTGACGGTGGCGCTCGTCCTCGGGCTGTGGGGCATCCGTCGCGACGGTGGCGTCTGGCGGGACGAGGTCGTCACCTACGACATGGCGCACCGGACGCTGCCCGAGTTGTTCCACACACTGCAGAACGCCGACGCCGTCCATGGCCTGTACTACGTCCTGATGCACGGGCTGTTCTCCGTGTTCGGAGGGGACCTCGTGACCCTCCGGCTGCCGTCCGTGCTGGCCACGGCCGCCGCCGCCGCGGGCATCGGGCTGCTCGGCCACCGCCTCGCCGGACCGAGGGCGGGCCTCTTCGCCGGGCTGGTCTTTCCGGTGATCCCCGCGGTGCAGGAATACGCGCAGGAGGGCCGTTCCTACGCGGTCGTGTGCGCGCTGGTCGCCTGGGCCACCTACCTCCTGGTGAGCGCCATGTCCCGGCCCACGAGAGGCCGGTGGGCCGCCTACGCGGTGGTGGCTCTGGCGGCTTGTCTGCTGCACGAGTTCGCCGTGCTGATGCTGACGGCGCACGGCGCGACGGTGCTGCTCTCCGGTGTGCCGCGGCAGGTCAAGCGGGCATGGAGCCGGGTGGCCGCCGGCGTCGTCGCGGGTCTGGCCCCGCTCGCGCTGTTCAGCATGAGCCAGTCGGAGCAGGTCGGCTGGATCCTGTGGCCCGACCCCGTCCAACTGCTGACCTTCGCGGCCATGGCGGCCGTGGGCCTGCGCTGTGCCCGTACGCCCGTGCGTGCGCGAGGACCGATTCGGCTGCGAACGCTCGCGGTTCCCCTGCTGACGCTGCCAACGGTCGCCCTCCTGCTGGTTTCCCAGTTGAAGCCGATGTACGTCGAGCGTTATGTCCTCTACTACGTCATAGGGTTCGCGCTTCTGCTGGGTGCCGCGCTCGACCAGGCGTTCCTGCCGCACGACGGACGGGGCCGGAGTTCGCGGCGGAAGTGGGTCTCGTCCCTCTCGGTGGCGGCGGTGCTCCTGGCCCTGGTGCCCGTGGCCGTGTATCTGCGCAGCCCCGAGAGCCGCGTGGACGACGTGACTGCAGTGGCTTCGGCGGTGGCGGAAGCCTCGGAGCCCGGCGACGGCGTCGTGTTCACCCCCGCCAGGCGGCGGGTCTGGACACTGGCCCGTCCGGAGGAGTTCCAGGGGCTTCGCGATGTGGCCCTGGCGCAGAAGGTGACCACGTCCGATTCGTTGTACGGCGAGGAGATATCGCCGGAGCGGACGCGTGCGGGCATGCTCTCCCTGGACCGCATCGTCGTGCTGGGCGACCCCGAGGGGAGCCCCCTCGATGTGGACGAGCAGGAGATCACCAAGCGGGCGACGCTCCGCGACCACTTCGAGCAGTGCAGCAGCAAGGAAGTCACCGGCGCGCGGATCACGGTCTACGCGCGCCCGGGGCACTGCGCCGAGCGCTGACACCGCCGGACGTCCCTGGCGCTTCGAGCGCTGCCGGACGTCCTTGAGACACCTCATTCCGGTGTCGCACCCGAGGTGGCGGCCGCGGAACGCCAATTCGCTTCATCCTTACCCGCGTTAACACTTATGCGTCCGCTTCCGCTCATGCATAGTTGTCGCGCATTGACATACCCAAGAGTCGGTGTCTACGGGTTCGGGTGCGACATGGCGTGTGAGCGATGCGGCGGCGACGACGTCCGCGGCACGGGGCTGCTGCCGGGGGAATGCCGCAGCTCCGAAGGGTTCGGCGGGTGCGCTAGCCCGCTTCTCAGATCCGGAAAGGCTCTGCTGGCGGGGGCGGTTGCGCTGACGGTGCTCCTCCCCGCGCTCGTCGCGTGCGACCCGTCCGGAAGTGGCTCGCAACGAGCCGGTGGACCGGCGCCCGGAGCCGCGGGAGATCCGGGCGATCTCGGCGGTGCACCCGAGCGGATCGCCCCCACGGAGCCGTCGGAAACCACGCCGCCGCCCGCCCGCGCCCGGCCGAAGCCCCCGTCGACGCCGAAGGACCCCAGGGAGCCGAACGAGCCGTCCGGCCCGTCTTACTCGGCCTGGGCCGGGCCCGGTTGTGCCGGAGGCGGCCGCTACCGCGAGGAGGGTCGCTTCAGCGACGGCGATGACGGCTGGTACACCGTCAGCTCCGGCGGCCATCGCGGCGACGGCTGCGACGGCAGCTTCACGGCGGTCCCGATGTCCGGCAGCCGCACCGAGGACCGCGGAGGCTCCGCGACGTGGTCCTGGTACGTCGGCAGCGGCTACCGCACCTGCTCGATCGCCGTCGTCGTCCCGGACAGCGGCCGCGACCGCGACGCCGCGGGGCAGCCGACCACGTACAACGTGCTGAAGGACCTCGATGACCCGGAGAGCACCGTGAAGACGTTCGAGATCGACCAGACGAAACTGCGCGGCAGAGGACTCGTCATCGAGAAGGTCCCGGTCCACGACCAGCAACTGACGGTCCAACTCGTCGACCGCGGCCAGGACCGGGGCGACGACGACCGTGCAGGAGCCCACCACGGAGCGGCACAAATGCGGGCGGAATGCCGCGCCTGAACCCGATTCCGCAACGTTGCCACCCCGCGCCTGTCAGGGCGCATGGCGGTGCTGCATAGTGTCCGACATGGTTTGCGAGGGATGCAGACGCACGGGACGCACGTGCGAGGAGTGCACGGTGCCCGCCACGCACATACCGGGACGTCACCGTGCCCCGGCACGCCCCAAGGCGCTGCTGGGCATCTGCGCGGCCCTCGCGGCGGGCGCACTGCTCACAGGTGCCGCGCTGCTGATCGGCGGCGAGACCGGGGAAGCGGCGGGCGAGCCGGTCGCCCCCGTGGCCGACATCGAGGTGGGCGGCCGACCCAACCTGATCAGGCCGACGGACGCCCTCCCCACCCCGGGCGCCACGCCCTCGGCCTCCAAGCCCGCCGCCCCCGCCACCACCGCCCGCCCCACGCCGAGCGCGTCCACATCGACTTCGACGCCGCCGAGCCCCCGCCCCTCGTCCCCGTCCTCACCGCCCGCAGCCGCAAGCTCCACGGCGCCCAGCCCCTCCACGACCCCTTCTGACGACTGGAGGGACCGCGACAACTGCCGCGACGACCGGGATGACGACGACCACCCCGGCGACGGCGGCAACGGCCGCTGGGACCGCGACGACTGCTGGTGACCTGAAGGTTTCCGGTGCCCCAAGGGGCACCGGTGAAGACACGCCTACCGCGGACGCCGTCGGCCGTTCTCGGCCGACGGCGACGAACGGCAGCAACGCGGCCACCGTCGCCCCGTCGGCACGCACCATGCCGGCCGCTCGCGCGAGGGTCTCGGCCGCCGGCGCCGTCTTGAGCGCGGCCGGCAGGGACTCGGTGGCCGGCGTCGGACCGTCATGTCCGCGCCGATGCCCAGCTCGGTCACGCGCTCGGCCCAGCCGCGCAGGCTGCCATCGTCTGCCTCGCCGTCGGCGTGCTCCCCCCGCACCGTGCTGCATACCCGGTCATCGACGGCCCGGGCAGTCACTCGCACCTCCGGTGCCATGATGATCGCCATCGGCGGGCTTCTGCTCGTGGAACGCCTGGTCGGCTGACGAGCCCGCCTCACCCGCTCGCGCGCAGGGATCCGTCCTGCAACACCCCAGTTGTACCTGCCTGCTATCCGACTGTCACAGTCATTTTGCCTTCGTAGGCAGTGCTTGCAGTGGTGCCGATCGGCTGGTCGTTTATCACGGCTCCATAACCGGCACCGGATGCGACGGTCATTATCATCGTGGAGCTGGAGACGTCCAAGCTTCCAATGATCTCGACGAAGGATCTGTTACCCCCGATCGCCGAGGAGTTGTTTCCGGTGAAGTCCCATTGCGAGCCCGACACCGTGTACGTTCCTTGAACCGGGAGCAGGTCGGTGCGGAAGCCTTCGGCTGCCCACGCAAACGTACCGTCTGGATTGAACTGCCAGACCGAGTTGGACAGGTACCGCTGTTGCTGCTCAATCCAATGGGGTTTACCTTCCAGTTGCTTGAACTCGGTCAGTTCCACGACGCGAATGATGACGCTCTGCGAGGGCTGAGAGGGAGTCGTACGGTAGCTGGCCGATGCGGCGCCGACGCCGCTTGGTGCGCCTACGGCGGACGGAGCGCCAACTGTGACACTGGCACAGAGAAGCAGACCTATGCCGAGTGCGGCTCCTTGACGCAGGAAACACCTTGGCTTGCGAAGTGTCATCGTATTCCCCTCACAACTTGGGCGGGGCAAGTCCAAGTTGACCGGGCCGACGTCACCGGGCGGTGAATCAGGGGTTTACGTCCTCAACCCCACGGAGCGGCCAGAGGAGTCAGTGCTTGCATCCCGAGCTCGTCGCCTCGAATGCGCCAATGCGTTCCTTGATCAGACCGGTCGCCATGCACGGTCACTAAATCCATTATGATCCGGTCCGTTCTCTCGTGCTGAACGGAGTCCAGGCGGCGTGGAAGGTGGCTGGTTCGCGGGCAGTGCCGCCGACCGCCCCAGATGCGACGCGCCCCTCCTCCAACGGCAAGCGGCTGATTGTTGCGCGGCGAGCGAAATCGAGCCGCCTTGCTGAAGTAAAGAAACTCTTACCGCGGGGCCGAGGGGTGTCGTGTCGCAGGGCACGGAACCTATCCAATGCCGCACCGAACTGTCTCGCGTGTACATGCTTGGCCATAGGCGTACGTCGTCGAGGAAGTCCTACGAGTCGGTCAATTCGCGCAAGGGTCGGTTTCGGGGGTTCTACGCGGCTGGTCATGCCGATGCCCCCAGCAATCGTTGGCCGTCATGGCTCCTGACGCGAGGCACCGCCCCGCCCAGCACGTCAAGCGGCCGGACCGCAAAGGCCCCGGACCGTGATCGGTCCGGGGCCTTTGTGCTGGTGCCCCCGGCAGGATTCGAACCTGCGACACCCGCTTTAGGAGCGAGGTGGGGCGAGTTGGGGCCTGACCTGCGGCATGCCGACTTCGGCAGACGCGGGCTGCGCGCATTGTCCGCTACCGCAGTTCCCCGTGACTCCCCGCACGTTCTCGCGCGGTTGTGGCACGGGGAACATCTGATCCGTAGCTCTAGCCGGATCGGTCAGCGACAGTCATTCCGGCCGCTCCACGGCCCCGGAGGGACGCTACCGGTCGGGGGCGGATGGCCGGGGTTGCAGTACTTGGCTGCTGTATGCCTACCCCGGGAGACGTCACGTCTGCAAGCAGGCCTACTCTCCTGGGATGGACGACGCCCATTGCTTCTGCCTCCTCTGCGCCCCGACGGAATGGGGCGGCCCCGTGTCGGAGGAACGCGACAGCCGCATAGCCAAGAGTGTTGCGGACTTCGGCTGGCACGTCATGGGCGTGGCCGGCGGTGATGCCCCCGGCGATTGGGGCTACTCGATCGGTCTCTGGCACACACTGCGGAGTCCCGAGGTAAGCGTGTTCGGCCTGCCATCGCAGACCGCGATGCGCGTGGCGAACGCCGCTGGGGCAGCGATACGGGACGGCAGCCCACTCGAGCCCGACCAGCGCCGGGGAGACATCCTCAACGGCTACGACGTGGCCGTCCGGCCCGTGCATCCCAGCTGGTACCACGACTTCTTCGGCGCAGG
The DNA here is from genome assembly GCF_040613325.1 of Streptomyces sp. NPDC006283. NCBI lineage: Bacteria > Bacillati > Actinomycetota > Actinomycetes > Kitasatosporales > Streptomycetaceae > Streptomyces > Streptomyces sp. NPDC006283. The sequence continues at coordinate 23,030 of NZ_JBEXRZ010000055.1, forward strand.
CATCGACTTCTACCAGACCCCGCCACTGCCAATCACGCAGCTGTTCTGGCCCGACAAGGCCGGGCGGTTCCCCTGGGAAGAGGGAGCGGACGAGCGCTGCCGCACGGGGCAACCACTGCTCTGGATTCCAAAAGACGAGACCAGCGGCCCGTGGACCGAAATCACGTGAGGTCGGTGGAGTGCCCTAGTGGCACGTGTGTGGCACGGTCGTGATCACGGCAAAGGGCCAGTTCGAGGGAATCATCCCTCTGAACTGGCCCTTAGTGTTGTGCCCCCGGCAGGATTCGAACCTGCGACACCCGCTTTAGGAGAGCGGTGCTCTATCCCCTGAGCTACGAAGGCGTGGGCGGTAGACCGCCGCTGGGGCGGTCTCCGACAGCGTAGCGGATGTGGGTGGGGCGGTGGGTGGGGGTTCCGGCGTGGCTGGATGAATGAGGCGAGCGCCTGACCGGCCGCGGAGCTGTCAGGGGAAAGCGGTGCGTGCCCGGGTGACTGGGGCAGACAGGCGTCTCGGCGCGACAGAGCGAAGTGGTCGTAGGCTCGCGGGGCCGGCGTATCGCCCTTGACGGCGTTCGGGGGGCGGCATAGCGTCGCGCTCGTACTGAGCAAGCGCTTAGAGAGGTCGACCGTGTCGCACGCGTACCCCGCAGCCGCCCTCACCGCCGCCGGGGCCCCGTTCGCCGTGGAGCGCGGGGAGGACGGTGGGCTGCGCTATGTGAACGGGCCGCGCACCTTGAGGGAGTTCGTCGAAGCGACCTGGGCGTTCGGGGAGCGGCCGTTCCTGGTGGCGGAGAGCGGGACATACACATACGGCGAGTTCTTCGCCGCCGCCTCGGCCCTCGCCCGGCGGTTCGTCGAGACGTACGGGCTGCGGCCGGGGGACCGGGCGGCCATTGCGATGCGCAATCACCCCGAGTGGCAGATCGCCTTCTGGGCCACCCAGCTCGCGGGGCTCGTGGCCGTGCCGCTCAACGCCTGGTGGACCGACGAGGAACTGGCCTACGCGCTGGACGACTGCACCCCGCGCGTGCTGCTCGTCGACGGTGAGCGGCTGCCGCGCGTCCAGGAGTGGCGGGCGCGGAACGGCGTGACCGCCGTCGTCTTCCACCACGAAGCCGCGGCCGACGCGCTCGGCGCGGGCGTCGAGCGGTACGAGGACTTCGAGGCGCCGGACCCGCTCGCCGCGCCGCCCGCCGTCGACGTCGCCGCCGAGGACGACGCCACGATCATCTACACCTCGGGAACCACTGGCCGGCCCAAGGGAGCCGTCGCCACCCACCTCGCCCAGGCCGGCGCTGCGCTGCACCCCCGTTATCACGCGGCGGCCGCGGCGCTCGCCCGCGGTGTGCTGCCCGGGCAGGGGCCGGCGCCGGTCGTGCTGATGACGTTCCCGTTCTTCCATGTGGCGGCCTTCACCACGCTGTACTCGATGATGGGTGTCGGCGGCACGCTCGTGCTCATGCGCAAGTGGGACGCCGAGAAGGCGCTCGCGCTGATCGAGGAGCACGGCGTCACCCACTACTCGGGCGTTCCGACCACCGCTCTCCAGCTCCTCGACGCCGCCGAACACGCCGCCGAACACGCCGACGAACGCCCCTCCGAGGAGGCGGCCTCGACGCTGTCGACGCTCACGAACCTCAGTACCGGCGGTGCCGCCGCTCCGCCCGACCTCGTCAAGCGGCTGACCGCACGCTATGGACACCGGATCGAGCCGCGCAGCGGTTACGGGCTGACGGAGACCAGCGGCGGGGTGCTCGCCAACTTCGGAGCCGGGTACCGCGAGGACCCGGGCAGCGTGGGCAGTCCCGCGCCCGCGATCGAGGTGCGGATCGCCGGACCGGACGGCGAACCGCTGCCGGAGGGTGAGGTCGGCGAGCTCCGGCTGCGCGGGCAGTCCCTCGTGCGCGGTTACTGGCGCAACGAAGAGGCGACCGCCGCCGCTTTCGAGGACGGCTGGTTCCGGACGGGAGACCTCGCGACGGTGCGCGGGGGTCGGGTGGCCATCGTCGACCGGATCAAGGACATGGTGATTCGCGGCGGCGAGAACGTGTACTGCGTGGAGGTCGAGGCGGTGCTGCACGACCATCCGGACGTCACCGACGCCGCCGTGCTGGGCGTCCCGCACCCGGTGCTCGGCGAAGAGGTCGCTGCCGTCGTCCAGTTGCATCCCCGTTCGACGGTCGGCGCCGAGGAGCTCAGGGCACATGTGGGCAGGACGCTCGCGGCGTTCAAGGTGCCTGCGCATGTCCTGCTGCGGTACGAGCCGATGCCGCGCAACCCCACGGGCAAGATCTTGAAGCGGGTCCTGCGGGAGACGATCGTCACCGGTGACCAGGACCGCGCCGCCGGGATCGCATGATCAGTGGCGCGTGATCAGTAGCGCGTGACCCGAATGCGGTAGACGCCGTCGACTTCGTCGACCACCGAGATGCGTACGCCGTTCTCGTCGTCGACGAAGGACTGCCCGGGGCGGTAGGGGGCGTCGGACAGCTCCGCGTGGACGTTGGGCCGTCGCGTGCAGCCGCCGCTGTCGCGGTCGCTGTCGGCGACGGTCACCGGACCCTGCCCCGTGTCGATGTCGGACTGCACCCGGTAGATGAGCACGCCCGGTTCGCACACGTGCTCGTCGTTGCCTGCCTGGGTCCGTACCTCGACCGCGTATCCGGTGCTCTCGCTCAGCGGCACGATCGCCATCTTGGCGCCGCCGCGGGTGGCGAGCGGGCCGAGGACGTACTCGCTGCTGCCGGGCGCGGCGGCGCAGCGGACCTGGTCGTTGTCCAGCCAGCCGAGTTTCCATTTGTGCCAGCCGAGCAGGTCGTTGTTGGCCCCCCAGTCCTCGGACATGATGTCCCAGTGGCCGACGGCGCCCCCGCCGCCCGCGGTGTAGAGGTCGGGCAGGCCGAAGACATGGCCGTTCTCGTGCGGCAGGACGCGGTACCCGGTCTCGGCGTACGACCCTGATCCGTCGTCCTGGCGGCTGTAGACGAAGGACGTGTTGGCGAGCGGCACGCCGTCGGCGAGCGGCGCCTCGTCGTTGCCGGAGAACGTCACCGACAGCACGGTGTCCAGGGCGGACGGCCCGGCGTTGGGGGTGACCAGGACATTCACCAGGTCGTACGCGCTGAAGTCGACCTTCGGATCGGCGACGCCGACGAGGTCCTCGACGAGCTTCCGGTATCCCGGCTCGTAGGGGGAGCCGCGCTCTATTCCGTACGCGGCGAACGGCATCGGCATCCGCAGCCAGTCGCGCACCGGGGCGTGGGGGCGGTAGCTGAGCCGCCCGTACGAGCTGGTGGCGAACCACTCCGACGTCTGGGGGAAGAATTCCGCGAGCCGGTCGAGGGCGGGACCGCTGCCTTCCGCGTCCGAGAAGTCGATCATCAGGTTGAGTGCGTGGACCACGCCGGTGGATCGTGTGTAACCGGCTGGGGTGGGCAGGCCCTCGGACATCTGGACGCCGACGGCCGACGGGATACGGCAGGGGCCGAGACCCGCGATGTCCGGCGCGGCGATCGGTCCCGCGGACGTCCGTCCGGGAGCGGGAAGCGTGGCGCTCGCCGAGGTCAGGGCGGCCAGTGTGAGGGCGGCGAGGGCGGCGAGCCCACCGAGCCTGCCCCGGTTGCGTATCCGCCGGCGGGTCTGCTCCATGCGATCGCCTTCGGGTCCGCGGCAGCAGGCCGGACCCTGGCTGCGCTCTGTTTCGAACAGCCTGTGTCGGGCGGTGCCGGGGCGCTCGCCGGGTGGTCCGATCGTGGGCTTTTCGGCGGGGCAGGCATATGTGGCTCAGGTCACGTCGGTGTGGGGAAATAACCGGGGATCGTTTCCCCGTTTGAACCGGTGTCCCCGCGAAACGGGGAAGCGTTCCCCGCTTACCGGCGGGGCCCGGGGCCCGGGTTCAGTACGGGGCCGAGACGCGTAACCGCACGCACAGCATGGAAAGGAAGTGGAGCCGTGAGCACCGCCGCCACCGAGACGCGCCGCACACCGCGCCCCAGGGCCGACGCCCTGCGCAACCGCGAGCGGATCGTGTCGGCCGCGCGCGAAATGTTCGTCGAGTTCGGGCCCGACGTGCCGCTCGACGAGATCGCCCGGCGCGCCGGAATCGGCAACGCCACGCTCTACCGCCACTTCCCTGACCGCGCGGTCCTCATCCGCGAGGTCGTCCTCTCCGTCATGTCCCGCACCACCGAGCAGGCCGACGCGGCGTCGGCCGAAGAACCCGACGCCTTCGCCGCGCTGCGCCGCTTCGTTCACGCGGCGGCCGACGAGCGGATCGGGGCACTGTGCCCGATGCTCTCCGGCGGTTTCGACGCCGACCACCCCGACCTTCACGCCGGCCGGGAGCGCCTCGAGGAGGCAGTGCGCTCCCTCGTCGACGCGGCGCAGTCGTCGGGCCGGATGCGCACCGATGTCGCCGTCGGCGATCTGCTGGTCGCGCTCTCCCAGCTCACCCGGCCGCTGCCGGGCACCGCGTGCCCGAACATGGACCGGTTCGTCCACCGTCATCTGCAGCTGTTCCTGGACGGTCTCGAAGCGCCCGCGCGCTCCGAACTGCCCGGTGCGGCCGCGACCCTGGAGGACCTCCGGACCACTTCGTGACGCCGTAAGTCCCCGCTTTCTCCGTACTTCGTCCCACACCACTCTTCCTGCTCGCGGACCACTCCTTTGGGCCGCGTGATCTTCGTTTACTCATGAGGTGGCCAGACCCATGCCAAAAACACCCGACATTTCGCTTCCTGATCCGAGTCGCTGGAAAGCTCTCGTTTTCATAGCCCTCGCCCAGCTGATGGTGGTGCTCGACGCGACGATCGTGAACATCGCGCTCCCCACCGCCCAGCAGGACCTCGGAATCTCCGACGCCAACCGGCAGTGGGTCATCACCGCCTACGCCCTCGCCTTCGGCGGGCTGCTCCTCTTCGGCGGGCGCATCGCCGACCTGTGGGGCCGTAAGCGCACCTTCATCGTCGGGCTGCTCGGCTTCGCCGCTGCCTCCGCGCTCGGTGGCGCGGCCACCGGCGAGGCGATGATGCTCGGCGCCCGAGCACTGCAGGGTGCCTTCGGCGCGCTGCTCGCGCCCGCCGCGCTCTCCCTGCTCGCCGTGATGTTCACCGACGCCAAGGAGCGCGCCAAGGCGTTCGGCATCTACGGCGCGATCGCCGGTGGCGGTGGCGCCGTGGGTCTGATCCTCGGCGGGTTCCTCACCGAGTACCTGAACTGGCGCTGGACCTTCTACGTCAACATCCCGTTCGCCGTCGTCGCCGCGGTCGGCGCGTACCTGGTGATCCGCGAGCCGCAGGGTGCGCGCAACCGCTCCTCGCTGGACATTCCCGGAGTCGTGCTGTCGACGCTGGGCCTCGTGGCCCTGGTGTACGGCTTCACGCGCGCCGAGTCCGCCGGCTGGTCCGACGGGCTGACGGTGGGCATGTTCATCGCCTCCGCCGTGCTGCTGGCCGCGTTCGTCGTCACCGAGGCGAAGGTGAAGTCGCCGCTGCTCCCGCTGCGCGTCCTGACCGAGCGCAACCGCGGCGGTGTCTACCTCTCGCTGGGCCTCGCGATCATCGCGATGTTCGGGCTCTTCCTCTTCCTGACGTTCTACCTGCAGGTCGTGAAGGGATACTCGCCGGTCAAGACGGGCTTCGCCTTCCTCCCGATGATCGCGGGCATGATCACCGGTTCCACCCAGATCGGCGCCCGGCTGATGACCCGGGTGGCGCCCCGCCTGCTGATGGGCCCCGGCTTCGTCGTGGCCGCGATCGGCATGCTGCTGCTGACACAGCTCGAGATCGACAGCTCGTACGCGGGCCTGATCCTGCCGGCGCAGTTGCTGCTCGGCCTGGGCATGGGTACGGCGTTCATGCCGGCGATGTCGCTGTCCACACATGGTGTCGACCCGGCCGACGCCGGTGTGGCCTCCGCGATGGTCAACACCTCGCAGCAGGTGGGCGGGGCGATCGGTACGGCGCTGCTGAACACCATCGCGGCCTCCGCCACGACCTCGTACATCGCCTCGCACGCGGCCGGTGCGAGCGACCCGAGGCTGCTCGAGCTCCAGGGCATGGTGCACGGCTTCTCGTCCGCGATCTGGTGGGCGGTCGGCATCCTGGCGGCGTCCGCGGCTATCGCGTTCGCGCTGATCAACACCGGACGCCCGCAGGCCGGTTCGGTCGCGTCGGGCTCGGGGACGGGCGAGGGCGAAGGCGTCGAGGCCGAGATCAAGGTCCCGGTCATCGCGCACTGAGCCGCGGGGCGGCAGCACCGAACCGCGGCAGTGGCAGGCCGCGCGTGCGCTGCAGTGCAGGACTGCGGCGCATGAGTGCCACGCATGAGTGCCACGCATGAGTGAAGAAGGGCCCCGTCCGGGTGCTGTACCCGGACGGGGCCCTCATGTGTCCGTCCCGCTGACCGTCACGCGCGTCAGCGGAGCCAGGGCAGGTCGGCGCCCGTGTCCTGGGGCTGGAGCCCCTCCGCCATGACGTGCATGATCTCGCCGAGCTGCTTGACCTGCTCGGGCGTGAGCCGGTCGAACATGGCGTGCCGTACGGCCTCGACGTGGCCGGGGGCGGTCCGCTCGAGGACCGCGAAGCCGTCGTCCGTGAGCACGGCGTTCTGCCCGCGTTTGTCGGAGGGGCAGTCCTCCCGGCGCACCCAGCCGTTCTTCTCCAGCCGGGCGACGGCGTGGGAGAGGCGGGAGCGGGTGATCTTGGCGTCGATGGCCAGTTCCGTCATGCGCTTGCGGCGGCGCGGGGCCTGGGAGAGCTGGACGAGCAGGCCGTAGTAGATGTGCGGCATCCCGGCGTCGCGTTGCAGCTGACGGTCGAGATGATCCTCGAGGAGCGTGGTCGCATGGAGGTATGCGCGCCAGACGCGCTGCTCCTGGTCGGTGAGCCAACGCGGCTCTGGCCCCTGCCCGCCCTCGCCATTGAGTGCCCTGTTCATGTATCCACTCTAAACCCCGTTCTTGAAAGTTGAACTAAGTAGGGTTAGGCTTGAGCTTGAAGGTTCAAGTAATGGGTCCGCAGAACCCAGGTTCAACAGGCCGGGAGTCGTCACATGAATGCCACCCCCGCCGCTGAGCGCATGCCGGCGCTCTATCTCTCCCACGGCGCACCGCCCCTCGCCGACGACCCGGTCTGGCCGGACGAGCTCGCCGCCTGGTCCGCCGCACTGCCGCGGCCGCGGGCGATCCTGATGGTCTCCGCCCACTGGGAGGAGGCGCCGCTGGCCCTCGGCGCGACCCGGACGGTGCCCCTGGTTCACGACTTCTGGGGCTTCCCCGCGCACTACTACCGAGTCCGCTACGCCGCGCCGGGCGCACCCGAACTCGCCGACTCCGTACGCAAGTTGCTACGCCGCGCGGGCACCCCGGTGCAGGACATCCCCGACCGCGGCCTGGACCACGGCGCGTACGTACCGCTGGTGGAGATGTACCCGGGCGCCGACATACCCGTACTGCAGATCTCCCTGCCCACGCTCGACCCGCGACGACTGCTCGAGATCGGGCGCAGGCTCGCGCCGCTGCGGGACGAGGGGGTGCTGATCGTCGGCAGCGGTTTCTTCACGCACAACCTCGCGGCGCTGCGGCACGACGGCACGCCCGGCTGGTCGGCGGAGTTCGACGACTGGGGCCGGCGGGCGCTGGCGGACGCGGACGTGGACGCACTGCTCGACTTCGAGAACAAGGCCCCGGCCGGCCGACTGGCCCACCCGCGCACCGAGCACTTCGCGCCGCTGTTCGTCACCCTCGGGGCCTGCGAGGCCGAGGCCGGGGCCGGGAGTGGCCGCAGCGTGATCGACGGCTTCTGGATGGGGCTGGCGAAGCGGTCGTTGCAGTTCGGCTGAGCGCCGGAACGTCTGGATGCGCCGGGGGCCGGGCCGCCGCGGCCTGGCCTCTGGTGCACCGGGGGGCCGGGCATTCGGATGTGCATCGCGCAGGGCTAGATGTTCATGGGCCTCTCGTACCAGGCCACGTCCCAGTAGCGGCCGAACTTCCGGCCCACCTCTTCGTACGTGCCGACGTGACGGAAGCCGAAACGGGTGTGCAGGCGCACCGACGCCTCGTTGGGGAGGGCGACACCCGCATACGCGCGATGGACGTCCTCCGACTCCAGCGCCTCGAAGAGCGCCTTGTAGAGGAGCGTGCCGATGCCGCGCCCCGCAGCCGCCGGGGCGCAGTAGACGCTGACCTCGACCGAGGTCGAGTACGCCGCTTTGGGGCGGAAGGGGCTGCTGGTGGCGTAGCCGAGAATGCCGACCGCCGGATTGGTGTCGACAAAACGGACATCCTGAGCAACCAGGAGCCGGTGCGGGCCGTCTTCAGGATGGGAGCGCAGCCATGAGCGGCGCTCCTCAGGGGTGAAAACCGTCGTGTCGAACGTGATGGGGGTCTCGCGGACATAGTGGTTGTAGATGTCCGTGAGTGCTTCGAGGTCGGCTTCAGTGCCTGCTCTGACCTGCACCTCTGCGTGCTCTGGTGGCATCCGTCCTCCCGGGTTGGCCGGACAGGGTACTGCATGATCACGGAAATCGATGCACCGCTTGGGAATTCTGTCCGGATTCCAGTCGTTGTTTCCTTCGGATGCAGGGCACCCGCAAGGGTGTCGCGACCTACTCAGCAAGGGAGCTCGCATGGCAACCCGTGCCGTCGCCCGTCGTCAGTCCGCCGATGCCGGGACCGACAGGGCAAGCAGCGTTCGCGCCGTGGGCGGGGAGATCGCCGACCGCGACCTGGTCGGCATGTACCTCGACGAGATTGCGCGTACGCCGCTGCTCGACGCCGCCAAGGAAGTCGAGCTGTCCCAGACCATCGAGGCGGGTGTGTACGCCCGTCAGATCCTCGAAGGGGAAGTAGACAGCAAGGCCGGCGGAGCCGCGCGCGAGGAGCTCGAAGCACTCGCGGCCGAGGGCGAGCGCGCCAAGGACGTCTTCATCCGCTCCAATCTGCGCCTCGTCGTCGCCGTCGCCCGGCGCTACCCCCGCAGCGGGCTGCCGCTGCTCGACCTGATCCAGGAGGGGAACGCAGGCCTGGTCCGTGCGGTCGAGAAGTTCGACTACGCCAAGGGATTCAAGTTCTCCACGTACGCGACCTGGTGGATCCGCCAGGCGATCACCCGATCCATAGCGGACCAGTCCCGCACCATCCGGCTCCCCGTCCACCTGGTGGAGGAGCTCGGCCGCATCCGCCGCGTCCAGCGCGAGTTCAACCGGGAGAACGGCCGGGAGCCCGAGGCCTCGGAGATCGCGCAGGAGCTGGGCGCGACGCCCGAGCGGATCACGGACGTCCTCGACTGGGCCCGTGACCCGGTCAGCCTGAACATGTCGGTGGACGACGCGGGCGAGACCCAGTTCGGCGACCTGCTGGAGGACACCTCCGCGGTCTCTCCCGAGCAGTCGGTGCTGACGCTGCTGCGCAGCGAGGAGCTGGAGGACCTGATCGGCAAGCTCGACAACCGCACCGCGTCGATCATCCGCATGCGGTACGGCATCGAGGACGGCCGGGAGCGGACCCTGACCGAAGTCGGAAAGGAGCACGGTCTGACGCGTGAGCGGATCCGCCAGATCGAGAAGCACGCGCTTCTCGAGCTGAAGCGGATGGCCCATGACACGGGCTTCGAGCCGGCGGCGTAGCCCTTCCTCGGGCTGCTGACGTCTGCAGAAGTGTCCGGGCCTGTTCCAGGCACTGTTCATGACGTCGGCCGCCCCGAGCCCGTGCCCGCGGCACCGGGCTCGGGGTCTTGTGCGGCCCGCGGCCGTGCGGAGACCGGTGACCCGGTCGGTGGTGACGAGGCTGTGCCGGCCGGCCGGTCCCGGCGGCGCGGGTCAGGCCGTTGCGCGTGTCAGCCGTGTGGCCAGCTCCGCCACGTGGTCACGTAGCGGCGGCGGGCCGTGGACCGTGAACTCGCAGTCCACGAGCGCCAGTCGAACGGCCAGCCACTCGATCGAGTCCACCGACCGTGCCCGGAGCCGGCAGCGGTTGTCGCCCGTCGGTACGGGCGCGCCCAGGTGCTCCGGCAGGCGTGCGCCCACGAAGGACGCCGGCGCCTCGAAGCTCACATCCACGTCGTGCTCCGGCTGATGCCGAGAGACGGAATGGCTCAGCAGCTCGGCCGCGTCCCCGGTCGGCACCTCGCGCGGCGTGAACCGCGCGCCTGTGGCGAACGGCTCCGACACCCGGTCCACGCGGAACGTGCGCCAGTCGTCCCGCCCGATGTCGTATGCGACGAGGTACCAACGCCGCCCGGTCGACACCAGACGGTACGGCTCCACCTGCCGCCGGGTCTCGGTGCCGTCGCCCGCCCGGTAGGCGAACCGCAGCCGCTCGTGCGCGGTCACCGTACCCGCGATGACGGTCAGGGTCTGGGGGTCGATCGTCGCGCCGTCGCCCCTGGTGAGGGGGAGCGTCGCCGCCTGGAGAGTGGTGACGCGGTACCGCAGGCGGGACGGCAGTACCTGCTCCAGTTTGGCCAGCGCCCGCACCGACGCCTCTTCGATGCCCTCGATCGCGTGCCCGGCCCCGGCCCGCAGCCCCACCGCGATGGCCACCGCCTCGTCGTCGTCCAGCAGCAGCGGAGGCATCGCCGCTCCCGCAACCAGGCGGTACCCGCCGATCGCGCCCTTGGTCGCCTCGACCGGGTAGCCGAGGTCCCGCAACCGGTCGATGTCCCGCCGGATCGTGCGCGGGCTGACGTCCAGGCGTTCGGCGAGCTCGCTGCCGGGCCATTCCCGTGGGGTCTGGAGGAGGGACAGCAGATTCAGAAGTCGTGCCGGAGTGTCCGTCATGTCTCTCAGGATGCCCGTTATCTAGGACATGATCTGACCTATACGCGCCCTAGATTCCTCGTATGAGTTCACAGCAGCCCGCCGTGCCCGAGAAGGCAGCCGTACCCCCCGACGCAGCGGCAGACCGCCGCCGCTGGATCGCCCTCGCGATCGTCATGACCGCCGCCTTCATGGACCTGGTCGACGTCACCATCGTCAACATCGCGATCCCCAGCATCGAGCGGGACCTCGGCGCGTCCCTCGCCACGATCCAGTGGATCACGGCCGGATATGCGCTCGCCTTTGCCGCGGGCCTGATCACGGGCGGACGGCTCGGTGACATCTACGGCCGCAAGAGGCTGTTCCTCATAGGCATCACCGGCTTCACGCTCGCCTCCGCGCTCTGCGGTTTCGCCGCCAACGAGGAGATGCTCGTCGCCTCCCGGCTGCTGCAGGGCTCCACCGCCGCCATGATGGTGCCGCAGGTGCTGGCGATCGTCCACGTCACCTTCCCCGCCCACGAACGCGGCAAGGTCTTCGGTCTGTTCGGCGCCGTCGTCGGCCTCGGCGCGGTCTCCGGTCCACTGCTCGGTGCGCTGCTCACCCAGTGGAACCTGTTCGGTCTCGAATGGCGGCCGATCTTCCTGATCAACCTGCCGGTCGGCATCGCGGGGCTCCTCCTGGGCCGCAAGTACATCATCGAGTCCCGCGCCCCCAAGGCCCTCAGGCTCGACCTCGTCGGCGTCCTGATGGTCACGCTCGCTCTGCTGATGCTGATCTACCCGCTCACCCGCGGCCGCGAGCTGAACTGGCCGCTCTGGGGCCACCTGTGCATGGCCGGCAGCCTCGTCGTCTTCGCCGCCTTCGTCGCCTACGAGAAGCACAAGACGCGCAAGGACGGCTCTCCGCTCGTCGAACTGTCGCTGTTCAAGGTCAAGAGCTTCGCCGCCGGTATCGCCGTACAGCTCACCTTCGGCATCGTGATGGGCATCTTCTTCCTGGTCTGGACGCTCTACATGCAGATCGGCCTCGGCTGGAGCCCGCTGAAGGCCGGCCTGACCGGTGTGCCGTTCTCGATCGCCGTCTCGGCGGCAGCCGGAATGTCCGTGCAACTGCTGGTGCCGCGCTTCGGCCGCAAGGTCCTCCAGACGGGCGCGGCCACCATGGCCGCCGGACTGCTCATCTACATCTGGGAGGCCGACCGGTACGGCACGGCCATCCACTCGTGGCAGATGATCCTGCCTCTGGTCGTCATGGGGCTGGGCATGGGGCTCATCGTCGCGCCGCTGACGGACGCGGTGCTCTCCGAAGTCCCGCGTGAGCACGCCGGTTCCGCGTCCGGCCTGATCAACACGACCGGGCAGATGGGCACCGCGCTCGGACTCGGACTGGTGTCGCTTGTCTTCTTCGGATCGATCGACGAGGAACGGCTCGCGCCGAGCGCCATGGGCAACGCCTTCGTGGAGGCCTTCGAGAACTCGCTGTGGTGGGTGGCGGCCGTTCTGGGCGCCATCTTCGTGGTGATGTTCGCTCTGCCGGCGCGGCCGAAGCAGCATGTGGAGGGCGGCGATCCGACGGACGACGAGGCGGAGCCGCTTGCGAAGCAGGCTCCCGAGCCGGAGCCTGTGCTCGCGCACTGAGACCGACCGGAGTCCTTCGGTGCCCGCGCCACCTCGTGTGGCGCGGGCACCGTCGTATGCGGGAACGGCGGGGAACGGCGGGGAACGGCGGCAGCGGCGGGAACGAGGGGTGTCGGAAAGGTGGGAGGCGCGGGCGGGCGCGGCGGTGCACGCGGCGGAGATCCCTGGGGGCGGGCACCTCACCCTGGCGCGACTACCGCACCCGGGCGCGGACCTCCATCGCCTCGCGCGCGGCGCGCTCGGCCTCGTACACCTCGCACATGTGGCGGCCGTCCGGGGTCGCCGTGTGCTCGACCTCCCAGAGGCTGGTCTCCGTCCCGTCGAGCAGCAGGAACGCGTGCTCGTAGAGCGTGAAGCCCGCGTCCTTGCCGCCCACCCGGAACTGGCGTCCGAAGACCTGCGTGATGTGGTGGGCGAAAGCGGCCCGCAGCAGACGGGCCGTCTCCTCGCCGGGCCGGTCGACGTTCTCCGCGCGGCGCAGCACCCGGCGGGCGTGGTCCGCGGAGTCGTCGGGGGCGTACATGGGCGGCAGCTGGGGCGGGGGCGGTGCCATCAGCGCGGACAGCAGCTCCAGGTCGGCGTCCAGATCGATGCCCAGGCTCTGCTCGAGGCTGCCTTCCGCGCCGGTGAGGCCCTCCGTGATCGCGAAGCCCGGGAAACCGGCAGGCAGCCGGGACGCTGCCAGCCGCGCATCGGACTCCTCCGCGTAGAGCTCGTGCTGCTCCGCGCTGTCGCGCCCGGTGTTGTGGACCAGCTCCCACAGCACCAGTGAACTGCCGTCACTGAGCAGATAGGCGTGGCGGTAGGTGGCCCGGCGCAGCGAAGTGCTGTGGTGCGAGGAGTGCAGCGAACTGGCGTGCGCCAGCGCGGCGCCGAGCCGCTCGACCGTCGCATCGGGCAGGTCGAAGGAGTTGAGCGCCCGACCCAGGAGTCGCTCGAGGTGCATCTCGGTTGTCTCGTACGGATCGTTCAAGAGGGGTCTCCAGGCCGTCGCGGCAAGTCACTTGGTGATTGCTAAAAGTAGCGCTTCGGTCGGACGGTGTGCTTCTGGGTTGGGTAAAACGAAGGGGCGCGTAGAAGAAGTTCCCCGCGCGCCCTCAACTCGGTCGCCCCGTACGTCAGTCTGTGCCGTACAACTCCCCGTACGAGGGGAAGCTGCCGCCCGGTCCGGTGACGCTTTCCGCCGCCCGTACCGCCTTCACGATTGCCCGGGTCACCATGTCCGCGCCCGCGGCCAGCACATCGTTGAGCGCGAGCGGATTGCCGGCGTCCAGGGCGGTCGTGCCCGTGGCCAGGGCGAACACCGTGTCGCCGTCATTGAGGAGGTGCACGGGCCGCACGGCGCGTGCGATGCCGTCGTGCGCCGTCCCGGCGAGCTTGTGCGCCTGTGCGCGGGTGAGGTCGGCGTCGGTGGCGACGACGGCGAGCGTGGTGTTCAGCGGCGGCAGCCCGTTCTTCTCCCGTGCCTCGGCCAGCCGCAGCTGGGCGGCGGCGTGGACAGCGGGGGAGGGGCGTGCCGCACGGTCCGCTCCCTCGGTGACCAATTCGCCGTACAGCGCGCCCGTTTCGGGGTCGAGAGCGGATCCGACCGCGTTCGCCACGACCAGAGCGGCGACGGTGACACCCGAGTCGAGCACGATGCTCGCTGTGCCGATCCCGCCCTTGAAGTGCCCGATCACCGCACCGGTCCCCGCGCCCACGGCTCCCTGCTCGACCGGTGCGCCCTCATCGGTGGCGGCCGCCGCCTCCACCGCCGCACGGCCGGTCGAGGCGTTCGGCCGGGCGTGCCAGTCGCCGCCGCGCCCCAGGTCGAAGACGCACGCCGCCGGTACGACCGGCACGACCTGGGAAGGATCCGGGCCGACCCGCACGCCCCGGCCCTGCTCCTCCAGCCAGGCCATCACCCCGGCAGCCGATTCGAGCCCGTAGGCGCTGCCCCCGGTCAGCGCGACCGCCTCGATGCGCTGGACCACGTTGCGCGGATCCAGCGCGTCCGTCTCCCGGGTGCCGGGCCCTCCGCCTCTGACGTCCACGGCGGCGACCACTCCGCCCTCGGGCGCGAGAACGACGGTGGTACCGCTGAGCGCGCCGTCCCCGGCGACCTGCGCATGGCCGACCCGCAGGCCCGCCACATCCGTGAGCCCGTCGGCCGGCCCCTCAACCCTCTTCATAACGACCATGTCCGTCAGGGTAGTTGGGGGAGCCGAACACGTGGGCGGCTCGGCTCGTTCCGCGCCGTACCGGCATCGGTGCGACCTTGAGTCGTACCGGCAGGGGCGGGGACTGGGCCGTACCCGCGGTGGTGAGGCCGTACCGGCCGCTGCGCCCTCGGCCGGCCGCCGCCGTACCCTGGAGATATGAGCACCGCCCCCGCCCCCGGACCGCGAGACGCGGAGCAGCCCGGAAACAGCCCCAAACCGAAGCTGATCTTCGACGATCCGCTGGACCAGCAGTCCGCGGACGATACGGACCGCGGGTGGGGTGAGCGGGCTCCGGCGAGCGGCGACAGCGCCGCCGATCTTGCGCGTTTCCTCGACGAGAAGCCGCCCCACCACATCTGAGCTCCGTGGGCCGGAGCTGAACTCCACGGGACCGGTGGCCGCCTCAGCGGACGTCGCCGGGTCGTGGCGTGCCCGGTGCCCCGGAGCCCGCCGCGCCGGTGCCGCGCTGCGCCACCAGGACGTCGCGGATCTCCTTCAGCACCTCCAGTTCGGTCACCACGAGCGTCTCCTGCACACCCTCCTTCGCCTTCTGCGCCGCGGCACGGCGGGCGAGGTACTTCGACATCGGCAGCACCATGAGGAAGTAGACGACGGCTGCCGTGATCAGGAACTGGAGGGTCGCACCGAGCACGGACCCCCACATGATCTGGATGCCCTGCATCTCGCCGTCGGGGCCGGGCCTGCACGGGTCCTTCAGGCAGGAGCTGTAGGCGTCCAGGTCCTTCGTTCCGAACGCTCCGACCAGGGGATTGATCACGCCCTTGACCACCGCGTTCACGATGTTGGTGAAGGCGGCACCGATGACGACCGCGACCGCGAGGTCGATCACGTTGCCGCGGAGCAGGAACGCCTTGAATCCTTCGAGGACGCTCGGCTTCTTCTCGCTCACGAATGAGCCTCATTTCGCGCATGCAGTAGGGGAGGGGGACTGCTTCGCAACCTACGGCAGCGCCCGCCCACCCTGTCCAATCGCCCGTCGCCAGGAGGTGAGCTGACGGTACGTCAGTGCGAGTCAGCACACCGTCACCGCCAGCCGGGACGTCGCGCCCGCGCCCGCCAACTCGGCCGCCGTCGCGCGCGGCACGGACAGAACCACCAGGGCGCCGTCGCCCGGAGCAGCCTCCCGTGGGTCCGGAACTTCCGTCACCCTGACCCCGGATGCCACGACCTTCGCCTCCGAGCCCTCACCAGCAGGCGCGTTGCCGGCCGCGATGACATCGACACGGTCTCCCGGCTGCAGCAGCCGCACGGTGGCGGCATCGGCGATCCGTACAGGAGCGGACACCCGAAGAACTGCTGGCCTGGGTGAAGGAATGCGGTCTGGCACTGGTCGCATTCAACGCGGTGATGACCTTGGGGCTCCCGAAGCTGCCCGGT